>NZ_MIIZ01001165.1:0-29772 GCF_001743005.1 Shigella sp. FC1967
AGATATTATTATTTTAATAAGTATTCTTGCTGATTTTTATTTATTAAATTGTTCGTTAGTTTCATAACGAACATAATCGATTCAGTACATCATCTAAATAATGCATAAAGCCAAATAAATAAATTATCAATAAAATCATTAAGTTAAATTATCTATGTAGATCTGCATCACAAACTAATCTTATAGTGATTGTTTTTTCGTCATGCTCGAATTAACTTGCTAACTCGAAGTAGCAAAAATTAGCATAGCGTTAGCAAATGATGAGGGTTCGCATGGAACAACAATATTTTATTGGCGTTGATGTTGGCTCAGCCAGTGTCCGTGCAGCGGTATTTGATAGCAATGGAAAGCGTTTGGGCTTTTCTGTCCGCCCTATTGCTCAATTTCGCCCAAAAACGGATTTCGTTGAGCAATCGTCTACCGATATTTGGCAGCAGGTTTGTACGACCGTAAAAGAATCGGTGGCGTTATCTGCTATTGATCCTATCCATGTGAAGTCTATTGGTTTTGATGCCACTTGTTCTTTAGTTGCTGTGGGTAAGGACGGTAAGGGACTGTCTGTTTCACCAAGCGGTAAAGTGGAACACGATATCATCATGTGGATGGATCACCGTGCTGTACAAGAAACGGTCACCATCAATTTGACGAATGATCCTTCACTGCGATATGTCGGTGGTGAAGTGAGTATTGAAATGGAATTGCCAAAAATTCTGTGGTTAAAAAATCATTATCCAGAGCGTTATCAAAACGTATGGCGATTCTTTGATTTAGCTGATTTTTTAGTTTGGAAAGCAACATCAGGGGATGTAGCAAGTACTTGTACATTAACCTGTAAATGGAATTATTTAGCCCATCAGGGGCAATTTAGTGAGAGTTTGTTAGCCGATGTAGGTTTGGATGAATTATTAGAAAAAGTACCACAAACCATTCTTGCGTTAGGTGAACAAGCGGGTTGTTTAGATGAGTCAGTTGCTAATGCGTTTGGCTTGCACACAGGTGTCATTGTTGCTTCAGGCATTATTGACGCGCATGCAGGTGGTTTGGCATTAACGGCATCACAACCTGAAGGGAGTTTAGCCATTATCAGTGGTACGTCTAACTGCCACATGATCGTAAGCCAATATCCCATTATGGTACCCGGTGTTTGGGGACCTTATTTTGGCGCGATGTTGCCCGAATTATGGCTAAACGAAGGGGGTCAAAGTGCCGCTGGTGCGTTAGTTGAATGGTCTATCCGCCGTCATGAGTCATGGGCTGAATTAGAGCAAGAAGCGAATGAAAAAGGGGTTAACTACTATGCCCTATTAAACGAAGCTGTCGCTGAATTGGAAGAAAATGAACAATATCCAACTGCTCAGTTTCATGTTTTAGCGGATCACCATGGTAATCGCTCTCCACGCGCAAACCCTGCTGCCAAAGGCATGGTAAGTGGATTAACGCTGGAAAGTGGTCGTGTTGCATTGGCTCGTTATTATCTTGCGACACTGCAATCTATTGCTTATGGCACACGCCATATTATTGACACTCTTGAAGATGCTGGACATCAAATCAATCGCATTGTGATGTGTGGTGGCGCCACAAAAAATCCATTGTGGCTACGTGAATACGCTAATGCAACAGGCCGTGAAATTCATTTAGCACAAGAAGAAGATGCGGTGAATTTAGGAGCAGCATTATTAGGTGCCGTAGCGTGTAAAGCCTTTGATGATTTCTCTAAAGCTGCCAGTGCAATGGTGCGAGAAGGTGGCATTATCACACCAGATAGCGACACATTTGCCTTCCATCAGGCTAAATATCAAGTTTATTTGCAGATGTACCAAGATCAGCAGCGTTATAACGAAATGATGTCAGATTGTTGACCTCTAATTTTTCCGATTATGTACCGAGTTTACCTTACCAGGGATATCTTATGTTGAACTTAAATCTACCAAACTTACCAACAACCATCACAGCAGGTCAGAACGAGATCCTGATGGTCACTAACGCAGACTTACGTGAGCCTGCAAACGTAACGTGCTGGCCTGTACAGAAAAAATTTGAAGATAAACTGGCCGCGGCATTAGAAGCCCAAGGTTACAAAATGAAGCGTGCTCATGAAATTAATGAAGCTCGCGGTCATGGTTTTATCAGTAGTCAGCGCGAAGGTTGCGATATGTTTGCCGCAATCGATCCGAATGCTCCGGTTATCGTGTTATTAACCGCGTGGCAATATTCACACCATATTGCCTCTTCTTTAGCACACCATCGTGGTCCTATTTTACTGCTGGCTAACTTTGATGGTACATGGCCAGGTCTGGTGGGCATGTTGTGTTTAGCGGGTACGATGACCAGTTTAGGTAAAAATTATTCACGTTTATGGTCAGAAGAGTTTGATGATGAATTCTTTGTAGATGGCTTAGCGACTTGGTTAAAATATGGTTATGTAAATCATAAGCTTAGCTATCTTACGGATATTGCGCCAACACACAGGGTAATGGCGACAGAAGCTGGCGAAGTGGGTCGTAAAGTCGGCGAATATATAATTAAAAATAAAGAAATAATAGGTTTGTTCGATACATTCTGTATGGGAATGATTAACGGGGTCTTCCCACAACAGGCCATGATCAATATTGGTATGCCAATTGAATCTCTTTCTCAATCTGCGTTACTGGTCGAAATGGCGAAAGTACCGACAGAGTTAAGAGAGGCATGTTTACAGTGGTACGAGGATAACGGGATGACGTTTATGTTTGGTCAAGATGACAAAACTGAACTCACTCGTGAACAAGTGATGGAGCAGTGTGCCATGATGATTGCCATGGCGCGTTTCGTAAAACGTTTTGGTTTAACCGCAGTGGGTGTGCAATATCAGCAGGGCTTAAAAGATTGTTGCCCAGCGTCTGATTTTGCTGAAGGTGCGATTGGTTCAACCGCGCGTTTTCCGTTGCCAGATGAAAACGGTGAGATTATCTGCCCTAATACGCCAATTCCTTGCATCAATGAAGTGGATATGGGTACGGCTATTCCTCAAACGATGTTATGGCGTTTATTAACATCATTAGGATTACCAGCTGAAACCACACTACATGATATTCGTTGGGGTAGTGAGTATGAAGGAACATTCTACTGGGATATGGAAATTTCAGGATCTGTTCCTTTTGAACACCTCAAAGGCGGCCTAAAAGGCGCAACAGGTTATCGCCAGCCTCCGATGTTCTTCCCTAAAGGAGGGTCAACTATCGCAGGTCAAGGCAAGGCAGGTCGCTTGTTATGGAGCCGTGCACACTATGAAGGTACGGATGTAATTATGCATATCGGTACTGGTGTGGCGGTAGAACTACCTGAAGCAGAGTTTGAACGTCGCCGTAGAGCAACTAACTACGAATGGCCATTATTAAACTGCACGTTGGATGGTGTAACACGTGATGACCTTATGGCGGGACATCAAAGTAACCACATTACGGTGGCTTATGTTGATGAAGATAAATTGGCGTTTGTGCTAAAAGCCTTCGTGGCGCAAGCACTGACTCAAGGTATCCAAGTGAAAGTGGCAGGTGATGCCATTAACTTACTGTAAGGAATTGATGATGAGCCAGCAAAAATACGTCGGTGTTTGGCCTGTTATGCTAACCCCTTTTGATGCCAAAGGGGAGATTGATTGGGCGTCATTAGCGCGCCTTGTAGATTGGTATATTGATTCTGGTGTACATGGACTCTTTGCCGCCTGCCAATCAAGCGAAATGTTTTATTTAAGTGATGAGGAAACGCAAGCACTTACCCGCTTTATCGTTGAAAAAGCAGATGGAAGAGTCCCCGTAGTAGCTTCGGGTCATACTGCAACCGCATTAAGTCAGCAAAAAGAACAATTGCAGGCAATGGCGGATACAGGCGTCGATGGCGTCATTATGATCAGTAATCGCTTGGCTCTTGTCGGGGAGTCGGATGAGAAAGCGTTGGAAACACTGCAAGTGTTAACCAATGTGGTACCTAAAGAGATTGATTTGGGTATCTATGAATGCCCTTATCCTTACAAGCGTTTGTTATCTGAAGAAATTGTAGAGTGGTGTGCACAAAGTAATCGCTTTACCTTTATCAAAGATACGTGCTGTTCTCTTCCGATGATAGAACGTCGTTTGGCATTATCAAAAGGGACTCGCTTGCATCTTGCAAACGCCAACAGTCAAACGTTATTAGCTTCATTCCAAGCAGGATGTCAGGCATATAGCGGTGTTATGGCAAACTTCCATCCGGAGCTTTATGTTTGGCTTTATGAGAATTGGAAAAATAAACCAGAGCAGGCTGCGGTGTTAGCTGATTATTTATCAACAGCAGCGATGACCGAAACTCTGGATTATCCAGCATGCGCTAAATATCATCAGCGCCTGATTGGTAACTTCAGCACACTGGTCTGCCGTTCCCGTAACAGCAGTCAGTTTGAAAACTCATTTTTCCCTTCTGCCGTCAATAGCATGACTGCATTGGGTGAGAATATGAAGAAGTGGCTTTCGTTAGATTAATTTAGGACACAGGAGTAGGAATATGCCTTTCGTGATGAAGGAAACCCAGTTTGTGCTTGATAATGCACATTCACTTTTTAATCACTGCCATGCTTCAACGATTGTGCGTGTGCCTAACTCTGAGCGTTTGTTAACCGCTTTTTTCGCTGGTGATAAAGAAGGTAGCGGTAATACCGCTATCTGGCTAGTGATGAAAGAGGGTGATCATTGGCAACATGCTCAACCTGTTGTTAAAAATCTGGGTGTTGCGCACTGGAATCCCGTTTTACATGTTGACCCATCAACAGGTAATATCTGGCTGTTTTATAAAACGGGTCCCGACGTACATAGTTGGACGACCCAATACGTTATCTCGAAGGATGGCGGAAATAGTTGGGGTTTACCGAGAGAATTGGTTTCTGGTGATGTCGCACCTAGAGGTCCTGTGAAAAATAAAGTGTTAGTGATGTCGAATGGCGAGTGGTTGGCACCAGGATCGGTGGAGGATGACCAATTCTGGGATGCGTTTGTCGATATTTCGAGTGACAACGGTCAACATTGGCTGCGAGTCGATATTCCAATTGAGCATCATAAAGGTGAACAAGCGGAACATGAAATCTGGCAGGGTTTAAAGGACGATGCCCTATGGGAGACTGATTTACAACGTGTTTTTCAATGGGATGGCGTGATACAGCCAACACTATGGGAATCCCAGCCTGGGCATGTGCATGCCATGATGCGGAGTACGCGCGGTACTATTTATCGTAGCGATTCAACGGATTATGGGCGCAATTGGTGTCCGGCTTATGCAACAATATTACCAAATAATAATAGCGGCATTGATGTCGTCTCCTTCGCAGATGGTCAACTGGCATTGGTGTATAACCCGAATTCAGGTAACTGGAGTCGTCGTTATCCTATCTCTGTCAGTCTTTCATCCGATAATGGCAGTACTTGGTCTGAACCATTCGATTTACTCGATGGGGAAGGCGAATTTTCATATCCGGCTATTATTGCTGAAAACAATACCCTACACGTGACCTTTACTTGGAATCGAAAAAACATTGTTTATCAGCAATTAATAGCTACTCAATAAAAATGTGGAGAAAGGGTTTTATGAAAAAGAGTCTACTCGCAGCGTTGGCGATTACGATGACACTGGGCATGGGGAACGCAGTTGCCCAACAGTTAACGTATCCTACAAAAAATATTGATGTTGTCATTCCGAAAAATCCAGGTGGGGGTACTGATACTTCTGCTCGTACTATCATTGAATTTGCAAAAGATGTTATGCCAGCGGGGCGCATTTTCGTTCCCGTGAATAAACCTGCAGGTAATGGTTTAACAGGTCTGATTGAAGTGGCTAATGCGCGCCCTGATGGTACAAAATTAGTGATGACAACGGTTGAACTCGCGATGTTCCCACACCAAGGAAAATCACCCGTTACTTATAAAGACTTCACGCCAATTGCAACAACTATCGCTGATCCAGTGGTATTAGTTGTTAACGCAGAATCACCTTACACCACGTTACAAGAGTTTATCGATGGCGCAAAAGCGAATCCAGGTAAACTGAAAGTCGGTAACTCCGGTATGGGGGCTATTTATCACTTAGCGGGTGTTAATATCGAACGTACCACAGGTACTAAATTTAACCATATCCCTTATAACGAAGGTACTGGTCCATCAATCGCTGCTTTAGTGGGTAACCATATCGATGGTGTATTAACAACGCCAGGTGCTGTTAAATCTCAAGTTGATGCCGGTATTCTACGTGTTCTTGGTGTAATGGATGAGCGTCGCTTCCCACTATTCCCAGCCGTTCCTACTTTCAAAGAAGCATTGAAATTAGACACTAACGTGAAAATGCGTGCTTGGGCTGTATTAGCAACAACGGCTAATGTACCTGATAACGTGAAGAACGAGTTAGTTGGTGCATTCTCTGAAGTGGTTCAAAAACCTGAATATCAAGAAGCACTGAAAAAACAAGGTATTATGCCTGTATTTATCACGGGTGACGATGCTTACGAAATGATGAAAGAAGATCATGAGATGTATGCTGAGCTCATTTCAACAACCCTGAAAAAATAACTTTTCTATTATTATAAACCACCCTACCTGTTACGGCAGGTAGGGTCGGGGAGATCCCGACATGACAAAAATCAATACAATCATCGGTGCGATTTCAGTGGCCTTCGGGGCACTTATTATCTATCTCTCCCGTGATATGAGCATGTTTGATGATTATGGTGTACCAGGGGAGCGTTTCTGGCCTTACGGTTTAGCCATTTTATTTATTTTACTGGGGATTTTTCAATGGATCAGTGTTGTGGTTGATAAAATCAAACATGTACACCAATCTGTTGATCTGAGCTCTACCGCAGTTAAACGCGCTTATGGTTTAGGCCTCTTTATGTTGGTCTATGCCACTGGCCTGCACTTTTTTGGCTTTATTATTCCGTCACTGCTTCTTATCCCAGTCATTATGTGGCTGATGAATGAAAGAAAACCTATTGCATTGGTTATTATTCCGATTGTAATGGTTGCCGCCGTTTATGTCTTCTTTGACATTATCTTTAATTCACCTCTGCCAACCTCCGTCTTTTTTGAGTAAGCGGTAAAGGAGCTTTGAGATGGAAATACTAGACGCTTTAATGGTCGTTTTCAGTCTGGAAACGATAACGATGATCTTGTTGGGGGTGTTCGCGGGTATTATTATCGGCGCATTACCTGGCCTGACAGTAAATATGGGAATTGCATTACTTCTCCCATTAACTTACTCCTTCCAAGGAATGACGGGGATCCTCCTGTTATTAGGTATGTATTGTGGTGCCGTTTACGGAGGCTCAATTACTGCGATATTAATTAGTACACCGGGTACTCCCGCTTCTGCGGCAACGGTATTGGATGGTTATCCAATGGCGAAAAAAGGGGAAGCAGGAAGAGCACTGGGTTTATCTACGATGGGCTCTATGTTCGGGGGGATCTTTAGTACGATTGCCTTGATTGTTATTGCGCCTCAATTAGCAAAAGTGGCAACAGGTTTCTCTGCGGCTGAATATTTTGCACTCGCGGTATTTGGCATAAGTATTATTACCAGTGTATCATCGCAATCGATTGTGAAAGGATTAATGGGGGGAGCAATAGGTTTAGCGATTGCCACTATTGGACTTGATCCAATGACATCCGGGCCTCGTTTCACCTTTGATACCGTTTACCTAATGGGTGGGGTTTCATTTATTCCTATCTTGGTTGGTCTGTTCGCTTTCTCTCAAGGCTTGATCAGTTTTGAAGAAGAGTACCGTGAGCGTAAGCAGAAAAAGAGTGAAAAAATTAACGCACGTATTCACCGTGTATTACCAACATGGGCTGATTTTAAACGTGTGTTGCCAACGTACTTTCGTTCATCTGCTATTGGTACAACGATTGGGGCTATTCCGGGAACGGGGGGGAGATATTTCATCATTTATCTCTTATAACGAAGCAAAACGTTGGTCTAAACACCCTGAAGAGTTTGGTCACGGTTCACCAGAAGGTGTGTCTGCACCAGAAGCGGGTGCAAACTCAGTAACAGGCGGAACCATGGTGCCTTTAATGACCTTAGGTATTCCAGGTGATGGTGCAACAGCCATTATCATGGGTGCATTTATGGTTCAAGGCCTGGCATTAGGTCCTCAGCTCTTTACTGACAATCCTGTTGAAGTTAACAGTATCTTTATTGGTTTGATGATGGCGAATATTTTCCTCGGTATCTTAGGTTTCTTATGTATGAAACTCTTTGTTCGAGTGATGGATGTTCCGCGTCGCGTATTAGTACCCATTATCTTTGTATTATGTAGTGTAGGTGCTTATTCTGTGAACCATAGTATCATCGATGTATTTGTGATGATGGGGGCAGGATTACTCGCTTACATTATGATCAAGCTCGATTTTTCCATGTCTCCTGTGGTTATCGGGATTATCTTAGGGCCGATGGCAGAATCAAACTTACGTCGTGCTTTAATGATGTCTCAGGGTGATTTATCTATCCTGTATACACGCCCGATTACAGCGACATTTTTAGGTATTGCGATATTGACGTTGATCCTACCTATTATTGGACCTTCGTTAAAAGCAATGTGGAAGAAATACCGAGCTAAGCCTGCTCAGTAAGGTTAACTGGCCCTCATCATTAAGGTGAGGGCAATATCAATGATGGAATATTAATGGCAAAAACAGTTGAACAGATTGCAAATGACCTGAATTTGTCTATTACCACAGTCAGATTGGTATTAAATGGCAAAGGTGATCAATACCGGATCAGTGCAAAAACGCAAAAGAAGATAGCGGACTATGTTGAGGTATTTGGTTATACTGTCAACCATGCCGCTAGAAGCTTAAAACTTAATAAAACAGATACCTACGGATTAGTTATCCCTCGCCTTTCTAACCCATTCTTCGCTGCTTTGGCTGAAAAATTAGAAATGCATTGTCACCAAATCGGTTGTCAGCTAACGATTAGTTGTACCTATGGTGATATCAAAAATGAAAATAAGCTCGTTAAATCAATGGATGAGCGCAATGTTGATGGCATTTTTATTGTTTCATCAAGTCGTAAAAATCAGCTACATCATGTTAAGCATCGCCAAAAACCATTGGTTTTTTTAGATAGAGATTTTTCTGTCAGTGAGGCTATTTGTGTTGCTTCCGATAACTGCGATAGCGGTGCCCAGCTCACAAAAGCGATGTTAATCAAACAAGATGCACCCATTCATTTTTTTGCAGGTGATGCGTTGCTTCCTACCATTGCCGCGCGTTTGCGCGGTTATGTGCAAACCATAAAAGGGCATTATGGTGATGATAACCGAGTCACTGTCTCTTATGCTGAGCATAATACGACCAAAGATGGTGAGCAGATGATGAAACAGTATTTGGAGCAATATCAGCAAATTCCCTCTCATTTTATTGCCTCATCATTGCCTATTCTTGAAGGTTTATTGAGTGTTATCCGTCAACGTGAAGGAAGCATTCCTGATCATCTTCATATTGGTACCTTCGATGATCATGTCATGCTCAGTTTTTTACCTAATAATGTGTGGTCAATGAAGCAGGATGAAGCGTTATTAGTTGAAAAGGCCTTTGAAATCATGTCGGCAAAGATAGCTGGCACCGCAGTCAAATCTCCAGCATTAATAAAAACACAGCTTATCGAGCGCCTAATCGCTACCCAATGAGTCAATTAAATCGCTTATTCGCTTTACTTTGTGAGTAGATTAGCAAGATTAATTGACTCATCACTGTATAAATAAAACATAATAGAAACATTAATCTGCTCGTTTTATTGTTATTCTCTTTTTTTACTTTTCTAAATGCGCGCTACTCTATTGATAGCATTTTAACAAGAATAGGGGCTCTTGATTATCTCTGGTTAGAGGCTCATAATTTAAGCGAATAGTTCCATTTTATTAATATAAAAGGATATTAAAGAAAGATGAACGATGATGTTGACCGATGTCCTGAGTGTGAAGTAAGGGCATATTATACGAATGATTTTGTTCGTGTTTATCAAGCCTATTCAAATACTATTGCTCAGAGCGCAGTCGCAAACGGAACATTTGTTTCCCCCCCTTTTAGTATGACCCGCATGACTTGGGTAAAACCCTCCTTTCTTTGGATGATGTACCGTTCTGGTTGGGGACGTAAAGACGCTAATCAAGCTTCTATTCTTGCTGTCGATATTACGCATGAAGGTTTTCAAGAGATGCTGACACAAGGTGTGGTGAGTCATTTTGATCCAGACCGCTATGTCAGTGCTGAAGCTTGGAAAGAGGCATCAGAAACCAGTAATATTCGCATTCAATGGGATCCTGAGCGTGATATTTATCTGAATCGGCTCAGTTATCGCACCATACAAATTGGTTTGCGAAATCAAGCCGTTGAAAAATATTGCAAAGAGTGGATTGTGAATATTACCGATATTACCGATAAGGTACATAAAATAGATGCTTGTATTGCTAATGGTGATCTCGACACTGCATACAGCCTATTACCGGTAGAAAAACCATACTATTTTGGTGAGTAATTCATCAATATATCACCCCGCTTAATTGGCGGGGTAATTGTGAGATAAGATCAGACTTGCACAAGCTCAGGACGAACACCGAGCGTATGGCAAATAGCATAAGTTAATTCTGAACGATTAAGTGTATAAAAATGGAAATCTTTGACGCCTTCACGGCTTAAAATTTTCACCATATCAATAGCAATTGAAGCTCCAACTAGGCTCCGGGTTTCCGGATCGTTATCTAACCCATCAAACATTTTATGCATCCAACCTGGAATTTTCACATTGGTTAAACCGGCAAAACGTTTTAGCTGTTTAAAATTAGTGACAGGTAAAATTCCTGGCACAATTTCAACATCAATACCCGTTGAAACACAGCGATCACGAAAACGTAAATAGCTTTCGACATCAAAGAAAAATTGAGTGATCGCGCGATTTGCACCTGCATCGACTTTTCTTTTTAAGTTAATTAAGTCCGCTTGTGCGCTTTTTGCTTCAGGGTGCACTTCAGGATAAGCCGCAACAGAGATATCAAAGTCACCGACATCTTTCAGTAAATGAACCAAATCTGTGGCATACATGTCAGGTTTTTGTGTGTTGTCTGGTAAATCGCCTCGTAAGGCGACAATATGGCGAATACCATTTTGCCAATAATCTTGTGCGATATGTTGTAGTTCTTCACGGCTGGCATCAACACAAGTTAAATGCGGTGCAGCTTCTAATCCTGTGCGCTCTTTAATTCCTTTAATAATCGAGTGTGTTCTATCTCGCTCACCTGAATTTGCACCATAAGTCACAGAAACAAAGCTCGGTTTTAAGGTATTTAAGCGCGCAAGAGATTGCCAAAGGGTATTTTCCATCTCTTCGGTACGAGGTGGAAAAAACTCAAAGGAAACTTGGATCTGACCATCAAGTTCGGCAAGATTTTGGTTTAATGCTTCATGTTGGCTTGCGTGATAAAAGCTCATACCTGTACCTCATCAATTATGTCACTGTGTTGTTATTTTTATTTAAGTATCACTACCTATTTACCCATCTAACCATTTAGACGTCTAGATGTAGATTCTCTTAATTAGGTTATTTAGTCAACACTTATTCGCCCTATTTTTGATGAGGATAATTCAGTCACAATGAGAGAAAAATTCATGTTGTAAACGGTAATGATGAGAAAAGTGAGGAGGTGGCCTGATAAGGTGAGTGATTTTTCTTCTACAATAAAACTAACGAATTTATTAATGGGAGGTGAAATGATCACTTGTAAACGCGTATATCACGATAAAGACGGGACGAATGAAGGTTATCGCGTATTAGTTGATAGATTGTGGCCTAGAGGCGTGAAAAAAACAGATTTTCATTATGATGAGTGGAATAAAGAGGTTGCACCTTCTACCGAATTACGAAAATGGTTTCATGCGGGGAAAGGGGATTTCGCTGAATTTACGCAACGTTATATTGCCGAATTAACAGGTGCTCCTGAACATTGGCAACCTCTCCTAGTGATTGCAAAAAAGCAACCGTTAGTATTACTTTATTCAGGAAAAGATGAACAGCAAAACAATGCAACAGTGTTAAAAAACTTTTTAGAAAAACAACTCATACATTGTTAATCGTTATATTTTTTCATTTTGATAAAAATGTAAAAAAAAGTGGCGCGGTATTAGGCGCCACAAAAATTGCTAATAAAAACATCGAACAGAGTCAGAGAATATTTTGCTACTTTTATGCAGTGTGTGTATTTGCCGTTAACCATTGACTAATACGTTGTTTTTGTTCGTCATTTAGCCACATACCGAGTTTAGTACGACGCCAAATAGCATCATCAACTTCAATAACCCACTCATGTTTCACTAAATAACGTAATTCTGCTTCATACAGATTATGACCGAAGTTTTCACCCATACCTGCTAAATCAGTAATGCCTTCCAGCAGTAATTCAGTATTGCTACCATAAGTGCGAGCAAAACGTAGTGCCAGTGCTTCTGGTAACCAAGGGTGACGTTGACGAATTAAACGTGAATAACCATCACGATCACAACCTTCTAAATTCCCGCCTGGTAATTGACCATTTTTAGTCCACGGTTTACCCATGTTAGGGAAGTAATTGACCAGTTTATCAACGGCATGCTCACCTAATTTACGGTAAGTCGTTAATTTACCACCGAATACAGATAATAGCGGTGTTTGACCATTATCGTCGTGAACATCTAAGGTGTAATCACGGGTGATTGCTTGTGGTGAATCTGATTCGTCGTCACATAATGGACGCACACCAGAGTAATTCCAAACCACATCTTCTTTGGTTAACTGTTTTTTAAAGTGATCGTTATACACTTTCAGTAAATACTGAATTTCGTTGTCATCAATAGCGACATCTTTAGGATCACCTTTATATTCAACATCCGTAGTACCAATGATAGAAAATTCATCCATCCAAGGAATAACAAAGACAATACGGTTATCTTCGTTTTGTAAAATATAAGCTTGGGGTTCGTTATGGGCACGAGGAATAACAATATGGCTACCTTTAATTAAACGGATACCATAAGGTGATTTCAGTTTTAAGCCTTCATCAAACAGTGTCTTAACCCAAGGACCAGCAGCATTGACAAGGGCTTTTGATTGATAGAGCGAAATTTCACCAGTACGTAAATCTTGTGCCTCTACCATCCATAAATTGTTTTCACGCCAAGCACGAGTGACTTTAGTGCGTGTGCGTACTTCACCGCCACGACGGACGATTTCTTGTGCGTTGAGTACCACTAAACGTGCATCATCAACCCAACAGTCTGAATATTCAAAACCGCGTGTTAATTCTGGTTTTAAAACAGAGTTTGCACCAAATTTAATGCCTTTACTGCTGGGTAGGCTGACGCGTTTCCCTAAATGATCATAAAGGAATAGACCAATACGGATCATCCAAGCTGGGCGTAAATGAGGTTGGTGTGGCAGACGGAAACGCATTGGAAATGCAATATGTGGTGCTAAGCGTAATAGCACCTCACGCTCTGCCAGTGCTTCGCTTACTAAGCGAAACTCATAATGTTCCAGATAACGTAAACCACCATGAATAAGTTTAGAGCTCGCGGAAGATGTCGCACTTGCTAAGTCTTGAGCTTCCAGCATAAGTACTGAAAGGCCTCGGCCAGCTGCATCCGCCGCAATTCCAGCGCCGTTTATTCCGCCGCCGATGACAATCAAGTCTTGAGTTTTCATAACATCCTCCTACGAATGCGCGAAACAATTCTTTAATGTTCGTTTTCGCTCATAATTGTAATGAAGTTTGATGAAAATGCCAACTATATAACTGATAAAAAACATAACTGCGTGATATGGATAACAATTTATTATCATATCCACATTTTTTGTGTGCTTATTAAAAAGAAGCAACATCGTTTATGTCTTAATAAAAAAGAGTGAAGGTAAGTCAAAAATAAGAGTAAATAGAATGAGTTACTCAGAGGATTGTGAGAAATTAGTAAAAAAAAGTACCTGATCAGGTACTTTTCGAGGTATTTATTTCATTAACATAATTCGAGTTGAACGTTGTGCTGCTCAACAATTTTTTGGATCCCCGCAGGCGGTTCTTGATCGGTAAATAAGTAATCGATCAGATTCATATTCCCTAAATTCACCATCGCATTACGACCAAACTTAGAATGATCCGTCACCAACATGACACAGCGTGAGTTTTCGATAATTGCGCGTTTAGTTCGAACTTCATGGTAATCGAACTCAAGTAGAGAACCATCCATATCAATGCCGCTTATCCCTAAAATACCGTAATCGAGACGGAATTGAGAGATAAAATCAAGTGTGGCTTCACCGACAATACCGCCATCTCGTGTACGCACTTCACCACCAGCAAGAATTAAGCGAAAGTCTTCTTTACCCATCAGTAGCGTTGCCACATTGAGGTTATTCGTCACGATACGTAGGTTTTTGTGGTTAATTAATGCATGTGCAACCGCTTCAGGTGTTGTACCGATATCAATAAACAGTGTTGCACCATCAGGGATAAGGCTGGCAACACGTTGTGCGATACGTGACTTTTCATCCGACCACATGATTTTACGATCATGATAAGCCGTATTCACTGAGCTTGAAGGTAATGCCGCGCCACCATGGTGACGTTGGATTTTGTTCTTTTCCGCTAATTCGTTTAAATCACGTCGGATTGTCTGTGGGCTGACTTCAAAATGCTCCACCAACTCTTCTGTGCTGACATAGCCTTGCAGGCGTACCAGTTCAATGATGGCATCATGTCGTTGCGTTTGCTTCACAGGTATCCCCTAATGTTAAAAATATTATGTTCATTTTATTATGATCTACGAGATAATTGATGTCGATTATCCCACAAAGCCATCAATAAGCCGATAAGGAAGCCTGCAAAATGTGCAGTGTTCGCAATCGAACCTCCTACTAGGCTATCTAAAACGCCCATATAACCCATAATAATCCACAAAACAGACATCACCAGTAAGCCTGACGGTACGTAAATGCCTTTTTCTGGATTACGTAAACTGGTTAAGCCTGTATAGCCAATTAACGCAAAGGTGACGCCAGAAAGGCCACCAAAGGTTTCAAAGCTAGAACTGATAACAAGTGCCTGCGCCCAATTGCTGACCAGTGCAGAGATAAGTAAGACAACAAACAGTTTACCAGAGCCAATCCGTTGTTCTACTTGACCCGCAAGATACCACCATATCGCCAAGTTAAAGGCGATATGCGTTAAGGAAAAGTGGAGAAATGCCGGTGTAATATAGCGCCATACTTCAAAGTTTAGGCTTTCATCATAAGGCCATGCAAGGTAGGTTAGGACATCTTGGTCACCTAATACTTGTTGTAGGATAAAGATAACGATACATAAAATAACCAAGAGTACCGTTAATGGGCCTGATCGTTGCACCATATTTTTTATCGAAAAGGCGGGGCGATATTTGATACTTGTATTTTTCGGATCACCGGTTTGCCAACTTGCGGCTTGGTAACGTGGGTGAAAAGGCTCACGTAAAAAAACATTTAGTTCTTTTTCAACCATTTCCAATTGATGTTGGTCTTCTAACCAAAGTGAGATCTGCTGATTTTCATTTTTTGCGTGAATTCGCACACCTTTCGTTGCCATGTAATTGACAAATAAATCAGCTGCTTGAGGGTTAGAAAGCGTAATAATGTGGATCATTAACAAAACTCATCTGTAGTTATTGCAGAGAAGTTATCGCTTGTGGAAACTCTCTTAGCCATGCTTCAAAACCACCGTTAATACTATAAACGGTTTCAAAGCCCATATTGACCAGATATTGAGCTGCACCTTGGCTACTATGACCGTGATAACACATCACCATAACGGGCACGTCAAAGTCAGCATCTTGTAAAAATTGGTTTAGCGTATCATTGGTGAGATGAAATGCGCCGGTAGCATGACCAATGCGGTAACTCTGAGGATCTCTAACATCAACCAATATCGCTGATTGAGATGTCCAGAATTGATAGGCTTGTTCAATACTAAGAAATTGAAACTTATCCATAATTGTCTTATTTATTATATTGTTAATTTATTTGTTCTGAGCGAGAGAACGATACATTTATCATAACGTCAAATAGGTAAAGATGACGTTATACTTTGTAAATGATTATTTTAATAAACAAATCCCCCATGATATCAGTGCAGGTGAGTATCATAGGGGATGTGATACTGAGAGATCAGTAGTAGGAATGTTCGCCACGTTGGTGTTCAGTTAAATCTTTCACACCTTTTAACTCATCAGGGAACAGGTTTAACAGTTCTTTTTCAATACCATCTTTTAATGTGACATCAATCATTGAACAACCGTTACAACCACCACCGAATTGTAAGATAGCATAACCATCCTCAGTGATTTCCATTAGGCTAACGCGACCACCATGGCCTGCTAATTGTGGGTTAATTTGTGATTGTAGTACGTATTCTACACGTTCAATTAACGGTGCATCAGCATCGACTTTACGCATTTTGGCGTTAGGTGCTTTCAGCGTTAATTGTGAACCCAGTTGGTCAGTGACAAAGTCAATTTCTGCATCTTCTAAGAAAGGCGCGCTGATATCATCAACATACGCAGAAAGTTTTTCGAACTTAATTTCAGTATCGTTTGGCTCTACGGCATCGGGCGGGCAGTATGAAACGCCACATTCAGCATTAGGTGTGCCCGGGTTGATAACGAATACACGAATTTGGGTGTTGGGTTCTTGATTAGCCAGTAGTTTGGCAAAATGCGCCTGTGCGGCATCAGTAATAGTAATCATATTGTCTTGCTCAATAGTTGACTGTTCTGGTTGGTTATCATACGCCCAATTGGCGGTTAACTACAAGGTTCGACAAATCGCCCATACCTCAACAGAGCGTGCTCCCGCACGAAATAACAAGGGTACAATGCTCTTTAATGTCGCACCAGTAGTGATAACATCATCAATTAGTGCCAGATTTTTCCCTGATACCGACACCGTGTTATTTAATACAAATGCATGCTTTAAATTTTGTTGCCTTTGCTTGGCATTAAGATGCGTTTGCACCAGTGTAGCACGAGTTCTTATCAGGGTATCCGGTTGATAAGCACAATTTAGCCACCTTGCCAAAGGCTTAGCGATAGCTTCTACTTGCTCAAAGCCTCTAGACCAACGGCGATGACGATGTAAAGGAACGCTAATAATTCTATCGGGTTTCTGCACCAAATTTTCTCGCCGATGTGAGAGCCACCGCAAAAGAAAAAGTCGTGCAAGACATAACGCTATTTGAGGGCAAGGTTGATATTTATAAAGGTGTAATAATTTATTTAATGGAGGTTGATAGTCAGTAACTGTCAACATCTGTTTCCATGGTGGAGGTGATTGTAAGCAGTGTCCACATAACATCATGGGGTGAGATGAGGGATATAAACAGCATGGGCAACGGTTATGCTGTTTAGGTAAATAGCGAATACAACTCGAACAAATACCTTTAGTATCATAATGTAAGGGTTGGCGACATAACCAACAATATCCTGCTATTGTTATCCACATAATGAAAATCCCTGAATTAAGAGAAGAGAGCATAACAATGAATAAATTGTATTGGCAGACAATAGGTGAAGGAAATACGCATCTTGTGCTATTACATGGATGGGGATTGAATGCAGAGGTCTGGCAATCATTAATACCGCGACTAAACTCGCATTTTACACTGCATCTTGTTGATTTACCGGGCTACGGTCGTAGCCAAGGTTATCCTGTTCTCACATTAAAAGAGATGGCTGACATTGTTTTTGCCAAAGCCCCTGAGCATGCTATTTGGTTAGGATGGTCTTTAGGCGGATTAGTGGCGAGTCGCGTTGCTTTGGATAATCCCAATAATGTGCAAGCATTGATTACGGTAGCGTCTTCACCTTGCTTTGGTGCTCATGACGATTGGCCGGGCATCAAACCTGAGGTTTTAAAAGGATTTGAACAACAGTTAAATGAGCATTTCCATCGTACCGTTGAACGTTTTTTGGCACTGCAAACATTGGGTACTCAGAGTGCTCGCGAAGATATGAAGGCATTAAAATCAGTGGTATTAGAGCAGCCGCTCCCTTCTGTTGAAGTGCTGAATGGGGGATTAGAAATTCTACGTACTGAGGATTTACGAGAAGCGCTAAAAGATCTACAACGCCCTTTTATTCGTTTTTATGGCTATTTAGATGGCTTAGTGCCTCGGAAAGTAGCTGGATTATTAGATGATATTTATCCACATTCACCTTCGGTTATTTTCCGTAATGCAGCCCATGCGCCGTTTATTTCCCATCCTGATGAATTTGCTCAGGCGTTAATTAATGCCTGTAACATGACATCATAACTCACACTCAGAACTGCCCATACTTAAAGGCAGTTCTGGATAATTTATGCTTCTATATTTTTAACACTATGGTGATAGGATGTTTCCAAGATAGGTGCATTTTTAATTGTGTCAGCAATAGGACAAGTACGTTCAATAAAAGCGATAAATGCAGCAATTTCTTCGTCATTGTTATCTGCATCAATAAAGAATTTTGTCGTAATTTTACTAAAACCGATTTTTGCGTTTTTGTTTTTTCCTGTAAAACCATCAATATCTAATTCACCGTTAACCTCAATGCGAAGATCGTTAAGGTTAATTTTGTGCATATTTGCAAAGCTTTTAGCGACAATACCTTTACAAGCACCCAATGTACCCAGTAATGCTTCAACCGGATTCATTGCACTGTCTTTTCCACCTAATGACAAGGGTTCATCAAGTAAAATTTGAAATTGCCGCGATGCACATTGCATCTGTAATCCACCTTGCTTGCCACTGGTAATAATCGACGAAAATTCAGTTATTGGCATAATCTATTATCCTTATATATAATTTCAATTTAGACATATAGACGTCTTTATGTCTATTTTATTATGGTGAGATAATTCGAAAAGTAAACCAATAAAAAGAAGATAAAAAGGTAGATGAGTAATGAGATAAAAAAATCCTTTATTCTCATAAAGGATTTTGTCTTTGAACAGAGTTAACAACTCGTTAGCGTAATTGATAAAGCTTTGTTTGGCATGCCGTGGCTTCTGGACAATGTTTACAACTGCCTGAGAGACAATCTTCCACTTCGACCTCTTGAAGCTTACCCATCAATGTGAGCCGCTCTAACATTGCTTGTACCAAAGGTTCAGGCATATTGAGTTGATGGCTGATAAGACGGGCATCGGCTCGACCATTAAGGGCGATACAATCACGTACTTCTATCAGACTGGCCATCTTTCATTTCCTTTGTCACTTAGTGACAGCTACCTTTTGAACAACACTGTTTTGCCAATGAAGGTTTATTGCTTAAGTTAATTGTTAGGCGATTACGTGCATTACGCAAGGCGATAAACAGAATTAAGTTAAAGATAATTACGGCAACAATCGTGATAGTGCTGCTTTGTGGGTGCTCGCTAAAGGTTGCCACTTGATAGAACAGGGCTGCCAGTGAGTAAGCAATATTTAATCCCCAAAGGATCGAGAAGGTCATCCAGCCACGACTGGTTTCACGAGCAATAGCTCCCATCACTGAAACACAAGGTACATACAGTAAGACAAAGATTAAGTAGCTATAAGCCGCAATACCTGAGCCAAATTTTGCCCCCATCGTTCCCATTGTACCCGTATCCATTTCACCATCACCTTTACTGGCTTCAATTGGATTAGAAAGTGCGGCTAATGTGAAAGTCTCTTTTAAGCTATCCCATGTTTCACCAAATGCATCACCAATTTCTCCCCACAAATCAAATTCTTCAGGATCAAATGGCTCATTAACAATACTTTCTGCGGTATAGAGGGTATTTAATGTTCCGACAACCACTTCTTTTGCCATTGCACCAGTGACTAAACCCACTGTTGCTTGCCAGTTATCATTGTGAACACCAATAGGTTGCAGTAATGGCGTGATCACTTTACTGACAGAAGCTAATGCAGAATCATTGATGTTATCTGCGGGTTTACCAGAGAAGGTGAAGCTATTTAGTGCACCAATAAACATACTGGCAATAATGATGACTTTACCTGCTCGTATCACGAAACCTTTTAGACGTTGCCATGTTTGCATGAGTAACGTTTTTAGGTGAGGAACGTGATAAACAGGTAGCTCCATCACGAAAGGTGACGCTTCACCGCGCATAATGGTGTGTTTTAGCAGTAAGCCTGTGAGGATAGCAACGACAATACCCAGAAGGTAAAGAGAGAAAACAACACTCGCGCCGTTTTTACCAAAGAAAGCAGCCGCAAATACCGCGAAGATGGCTAAACGTGCACCACAAGACATAAAGGGTGCCATTAATATGGTAATTAACCGCTCTCTTGGTGCATCAAGAGTACGGGCACCCATAATGGACGGTACATTACAACCAAAACCGACAATCAGTGGTACGAATGATTTACCTGGTAAACCCAGAGCTTGCATCAATCTATCCATAACGAATGCGGCGCGAGCCATATAACCTGAATCTTCCAGAATAGATAAAAAGAGGTACATCATCCCGATTTGTGGTACCAATGGCAGAACAGTATTGATACCGCCACCGACACCTTGAGCAAGGAAAATTGTTAACCATTCAGGGAAGTTAAAAGTTGCACCAACCCATTGAATGCCATGAATAAAGATAGCTTCGGAGCCACCTTCAAAAGCAGGTTGTAAAGCACCACCGATATTAATGGCGAGGACAAACATTAAATACATCACAAACAGGAAGATAGGAACACCTAACCAACGGTTTAATATCACTTTATCGATATTTTGCGTCAGGATATTAGGTTTAATGGCTTCCATATTAATGACGGTATGGCAGATGCGCTCAATATTTTGATAACGAGCATCAGCGATGACGAGCTCGGGTTCATTATTCTGTTCATCTTGAATGCGTTGGCGGATGATTTTGATATCTTCATTCGTGATTTGAGCTCGTTGGTGAGTATAGATATCACCCTCTAAGCACTGTAATGCCATCCAACGACGTTGTTGTAAATTAAATTCATCATGATTAATTTTTTCAGCAAGTGCCTCAACTTCATTTAATAACCATAGTGGATAAGAAGTCAGTAATTCTTGAGGTTTTTTCTTTTCAGCAGGGAAGGTATCAATGGCTTCTTTGAGCTTATCAATGCCAGATGCTTTGGTTGAAATCATTGGAATAACAGGGCAACCCAGTTGCTCTGAAAGTGCCTTGATATCAATTTGCATATCTTGGTGTTCTGCAATATCGAGCATGTTTAACGCCACGATACATGGAATACCGAGCTCAAGCAGTTGCAATGTCAAATAGAGGTTACGCTCAAGGTTGGATGCATCAACTACGTTAATCAGCATGTCTGCTTCATTACTTAAAATGAAATGACAGGCAATTTGCTCATCAAGTGATGTCTGTTCTGATATTGTCGTTAAAGAGTAAGTTCCGGGTAAATCGACGAGCTCAATTTTATGATTTGCTGTTGTGAAGCGACCAACTTTGCGTTCGACCGTTACACCTGCCCAGTTACCAACACGTTGACGAGAGCCTGTTAACTGATTAAAGAGTGTTGTTTTACCGGCATTGGGATTACCGATAAGGCCTATAGTGAGAGGAGTCATAATAGTGATGCCAATAGTTGTCTTGCCTGGTTGAATGAGAAATAACAATTATTTTTCGTGATGAACGACTTCGCTAAGATTAATGAGAGCGAGATCTTTTTTCCTCAAAATTAAGGATACTCGGTGCGTCTCTATTTGAATAGGATCACCCAGTGGCGCGATACGAATAACGTTAAACACAGCGCCAGGTAGCATACCTAAAGATAATAGTTTCTGTCTGTATGCAGGGCTAATCTGAGGTGAGTAGCTCAAGATTTTATAACTGTGATTAGGGATCAGAGACATAATTGTCCTTCCACGAATATTGATACAAAAAATAGTGATATTGATAAGTATTAACGAGTATGAGAATTCACATAATAGTAGTCAGGTTAATTATAATAAATATTTTTAATGCTAATGAGAATTATAATTATCCTTATTGGGTATAATTTAGCCTAGTCTCGGCTTATCTGCACTTGATTAAATCAACCAGAGAAAAGATATTGAGATGAAAATAGACGGTTTGCCCTATCTGTTACTAGACAAAAACAGAATGTGAAGAACTGACATGTCAATGTAGCAACAAAATAACAATTAATTAATGATATTAACGGGCAACGGTATAAAAGTAGATTTTAAGAAGATGAAAAGCGCGAGCTTCAGGGAAAAGCTCGCGTTGTTATTGTGAAATATCCGCTAATTAGTGAGTTTGCTGGTGGCTAAAAAGTTGATAAATATTGTTAGGGGTATAACTATCATCTTCGTATGAAATGACCCAATCTGTTATTAATGCGGTGTTGATAGGATAGATTTCACCTTCTTGCATATCTTTAACATAAAATGGCACATTGAGTAATTTTGCATAAACCGTGTCCCCATCGCGAGACTGTGGTACAAACCACATATGCTCGAGCTCTTTTTCTTCCTCTTCTTCGCCATAAGGAATGCCGAATTTGATCATAAATTGCCAAGGATTTTCGGTCTCTTCGGGTTTGTCTTTTCCTAATAATTTGGAGAGAAACCCACTTTTTTTTCTCAACAGGTGGTTGATTGTAGTTATCAAACATAGAAACGAAGTATTTCCAGCGTCGCTTGGCTTTTTCGGACATTTCATAGGTTTCTTCATTGCTACGCAGTAGCATCATCGCTTGCTGCTCTTCATAACCTTTAAAGAAGGTTTCTAAAACAGGGTTTTCTTCATTGGTTCTAAATAGCATAGAAGAAGGATGTTGATGATATTCATCTCGATCGGCTAAATCACCCAAGAAAACGCCATTTGGCGCGCCTTCAGTGTCATAACGCATCTCTTCTAAAGGTCTCAGATTGTCGAGAGGTGTTGATTGATTAATATGGCGAATGCCTTCTTCAAAGGGTAATGCGACAAGATATTCTAAACCTGACGATGTTTGGCCACACAGCATCGGTTCACCAAATTCGATTTGACGATGATTAATACTGTTGTTAACAAAGCAACGGAAGAGATCAGGAATACCATAGTAAGATTCAAGCATACTTGGAATAACTAAATCGACTTCTGTTAAGCCACAACGCGCTAATCCATGCGTATGGAACCAGAACATGGTTGGTGGATCATTTTCTGTGTCATAGACAGCATGAATAACATATAAGCTTTCAACTTCAGGATAGAGATCGGGGGTTTCTAATTGAAAGCGGATCCATTCTGGTGTCAAGGCTTTACCTGCCGCTGATTCATCTAATGCCAAAACCATTTCAGGAGCGATGATATTGAGAAAATTCAGTTGATGGCGGTAACTTGCTAAGGGATGCAATGCCTCCGTAAAGCGTGTTTCTAATAATAAATCTTGAGTAGTGGCATTTGCGTGCGCTAACAATTGCGGGGTCAGTTCATCTGTCGAATACATTGGGCGTATTTCATAATCTTCATCTCGAGGATAAAGACAGACAAAAAAAATGCAATTCATTATCGCCATGTTGGCAACGATAGAAAAAACCATCATCAATATTTTCACTCAGATAATTGATTTCACCATCCGTATAATCCGTCTGCTCTTCTAGGCGTTGCTCAATAAGTGCATAGTTTAGTGGCTGTGCAGGAAAAGCCACTATACGAGAGGGCACTTTTTCTCCTTGCCCAGCTGCGATATCTAGGTACTGCTGTCTGTTATCCATATTTCTTATCACTCGTATATTTATATTAAAGATAGAAAAACAGGATATCAGGGATAACAAGAGAGGAATAGATGGAGTTATCTGAGCTTGAGAAGGTGATTTCATCTATTGTTAATCATTATTTTTAATGAAGGCACAATAGAGAGAGATTGTTATAAAATAGAGGATATCAATAAGTTATTGATATCCTCTAAATGTAAGCCGATCAAGACAAATGATCCGCCTCTGGATTATTTACCTTTCAGTAATTGCATGATGTCTTCTGTTTTTTCTTCATCGTCATCATCTTCAAACTCAATACCTAGCTCAACCATTAATTCATCAATGCGATCAAGGTTTTTTTCAGTATAAGCCTGCTCTTCAGCGTTGAGTTTTTCACCGTTTTCAAGACGAGACAGTAATTCATCTAAACGTGCATCATTTTCTAACAGGTCTAACTCTTGTTCAGGCGTTAAACGAACGGGCTCTTTTTTAACGGGCGCAGGTTTTTTCTTCACCACTTTAGGAGCATCACCCACAATTAGAGGGATCGGTTTCTTGCTTCCAATACGTGGATCTTTCGGTGCCGTATTTGTGGCTTGTTGTTTATTTTCTGCTTCCTGCTGACGGTTACCAGCAGGATTGCCGCGGTGTTTCTTTTGACGTTTACGTTCACGTCCTTCCGCGTTCAGCTCTTCACGTGATTTTTTACGTGTTTTAGCTGCGGGCTTTCTTTTAATCATATTCATAATGGTAACTCGATAGTGATCTTCTTGGTTGCGCAATCTATCAGAAACAAATTTTCAATAAAAGCGCAAATTTAAGACAATTTAATTTTTGCTCACGTACAATGTGCGGTTCGTTTCACTATACTTTATTGTGTTGTGACATCAATTAACGTCCAAACTAAATTAATTAACGTAAATTATATTTATTATGACATTATCATCTGTACAATCACGTAAACCAGTATATTGGTGGGTTATTGGTTATGCGACACTTTGGATCTTAGTGAGTTATCTCTTTGACCCTACGGTACCTTATGATGCCGTTGAGGCTGTCAATTGGGGCACTAACGGAGGGTGGGGTTCTCCAAAAAATCCTTGGTTTGTGGGTTTTATAATGACACCCGCTATTTATGGCGGTATCGATTTTAGCTTTTATTGGTATTTTATCCACTTTATTGTTATTGCCATTGGATTATTAGGTGTTTGGAATTTAGCTTATAAATTGACACGTAATACTCGCCTTGCATGGTTTGCCATGTTGGGACTTAATTTATCTGGCGTCATCAATTTCGATATTATCCCTTATAACGATAACTATATTCTAGTGGGTTGTTGGGCATGGGCGTTTTATTTTTTCCTTTGTGCGATTAATGACAATCAAAAATATTGGATTGGCTTCGCGATCACGATGGGTATTGCCACAATGGGGAAATATTCATCATTAGCTTTTATTGGTTCTGTGTTTTTATCAAGCCTTTTTGTACCTAAAGTTCGAGCAAGTTATTGTTCTCCCTATTTCTATTTAGCGTTGGCGATTTGGTTTGCTTTTGTTATTCCCAATTTTATTTGGTTATGGCAAACCGATTTTGCGGCTTTTAAATGGGTCGATTCACAAATCGAAAACCGTTTTAATTTGCGTACAACTCGGGCTGCGCTGACCGTTTTTTACCCTGTGATTTTAATGTGGGGAATTTTACGTTTTTATGGTGGACGTGTAAGTTGGTCTGCATCTAAAGATAGCCAATTACTCAATTTTATTTTTCTGTTTCCCTTAGCGATTATTTTTATTTGGTTTAGTTTTCATGAAGGGGGGCGTATCAGCGAATGGTTACAACCCTTTATGTCGATTGCGACTGCGCTTTTTGTAGGCTCAATTAGTGTCATGCCTAAGCGTTCATTACGTGGTGCACTGTACGGTTTAGGTGTTTTCGGTATGTTGGTTATTTCTGGTTATACCGTCGTTCAAGCTGCTAATGTGCGTAATGCAGGTCAAAAATTTATTGGCATAAAACCTTTTGTGCAAGATGTTGAACAAGCTTGGCATCAGCATTATCACACACCACTGGCGTATGTGGGTGGCGAGTATATGCATGAATGGGTGACTTTTTATGGTAAAGATAGACCATTATCTTCACAGCCTTGGGTGTTAGAAGAGAATGTGCAGCCTCCTAATATTTATAATCGACATATTACCCTTCAACAATTAGAAGAAAAAGGTGTCGTATTCGTAAGTGAAGTAGGCTATTACTGTGAAAAAGCACATTTTGATGAAGGATTAAAGCATTGGCCGAGTTTAAAAATAGCTGATACTCAAGAGATAATGTTTCGTTCCGAACCAAATGCTATTGCAGAACCCGTTTGTATTGCTTTTGTGGCGCCAAAAACACATAAGGAAAAGTAGAGATGCGTTACGCTGATATTCAGATTGAAACGGAAAGGTTGAGATTGAGCCCTTTTGAAATGGGGGATAGTGAAGATTGGTTTAAGATCATGAATTCACCTGAAGTGACGCGCTACTGGAGCCATCTCCCTTGGCAATCACTGCAAGAAGCGCAGGAAGATATTATTCAAGATATCACGCATATGGAAAGAAAAGAGTACCTGCGTTTAGCGGTAATAGATAAAACAACAAATGCACTGATGGGCATGTGTGTTTTCTTTAATCATTACCCTAATTCACGACGTGGTGAAATCGGGTATTGCCTTGATACAGCTTATCAAGGTAAAGGCATCATGAAAGAAGCGATGATCGCATTTATTGCGTATCTTCAAACACATCTTTCTATTCGTCGTTTAGAAGCGGATATCCACCCTGAAAATAAAGCTTCAGCTGCATTATTAGCGAAATTAGGTTTTGAACAAGAAGGGTATCTAAAACAGCGTTGGATAGTCGGTCATGAGGTTTCTGATTCGATTATTTTTGGTTTGTTGTTGCCCACAAAAGTCGCGTAATTGTAGAGAATAGAAAGGCACAAGTGACATATAACACTTGTGCCTTTCGTTATTTAGCCAAAAAAGAGGCTTGATTTTTTAAGCTTAATGCCTGATTTACCGTAAAAATATCACCGCGTACTTCCGGAATTCCAAAAGATTTTAATCGAGCGCTGTGTTTATCTAAATAAGCTTGAGCGTTTTCTTCTGAATCAAACAGATAAATTCCCCCTGCCTTTTGTGTTTCTTTATTTTCAGTCCATATTTTCCAAATAAAGCCAGGCTCTTGGTTGATTGATGTAGACAATGCATCCATAGCTTGTGTCATTTCATCACCGAAAGGACCATGATAAGGGAAATCGACTTGTAGGAGTACGTGCATAATCACCTCTTTTATCTGTATCATCATGATCTTAATTTATTGAATATTAGAATAAAGAATTCAAATCAATTACATGAGTATCGATCAGTAATATTTTTAAAATAAACAGCAGTGAAACAATCACAACACACAGATTAATTTCTTTCCAGCGGAATGTGCCCACTTTCATCACGCAATAGGCAATAAAGCCTAGTGCGATACCTTCGGTAATTGAGAAGCTAAATGGCATCATTACCGCAGTGATAAAGGCAGGAACGGATTCCGTTAAATCATCCCATTTCACGCGAGTCAGGCTGGATGTCATTAATACACCAACATAAATTAATGCACCAGCGGTTGCGTAGCTTGGTACCATACCTGCAAGTGGGGATAAGAAGATAGCGAGTAGAAAAAGGACACCCACAACAACCGCTGTTAAGCCTGTACGGCCACCCACAGAAACCCCTGAAGTACTTTCGATAAAGGCTGTGACTGACGATGTTCCCATTGCAGAGCCTGCAACTGAGCTTAAACTATCGACATATAACGCTTGTTTCATGCGTGGAAATTTACCTTTGTCATCAGTTAAACCTGCTTTATCCGTCACACCAATTAAAGTGCCTGATGAGTCAAATAAGTTAACCAACATAAAGGCAAAAATAACACCAGAAAGGCTGATATCTAATGCGCCGACAATATCGACTTTACCTACCACTGTGGTAATAGAAGGTGGCATAGCAAAGATGCCTTGATATTGAACATCCCCTAAGAGGAGACCAATGACAGTAGTGATAATAATTGAGATAAGAATTGCTGCGTGAATATTACGTGCAGCAAGAATGGCGATAATAAAAAAGCCTAAGGCACCTAATAACACGTTATGAGAGGCAAAATTACCAATAGTGACGATGGTATCATTGTTAGGAATAATAATACCCGAGTTTTTTAGCCCCATCATGGCGATAAATAGCCCGATACCGCTAGTAATACCCACTCGTAAACTCAATGGGATATGGGCAATTATCCAATAACGAATACGAAAAAGAGTCAGTAAAAATAACCCCACAGCCCCCCAGAAAATCGCTCCCATAGCGACTTCCCATGAATAGCCCATTGCCCCCACAACCACAAAGGCAAAGAAAGCATTTAGGCCCATAGCTGGGGCAACTGCAATAGGTAAATTGGCCACTAATCCCATTAAAATACTGCCGAAAGCCGCAATTAAGCAGGTTGTCACGAAGACGGCTTTAATATCCATATTGGCAGCGGCGAGAATTTGAGGGTTAACGAAGATAATATAAACCATCGTTAAGAAAGTCGTGATACCCGCAATCAGTTCAGTGCGAGCGTTTGTACCGTGTTCTTGTAGCTTAAACAGGCGTTGGAGCAAACTCTGTGAACCAGAATTTGGTGATGACATGCTCATAGACAAAAGATCCCAAAAAAAATGTTTTTCGCTTTATCCTACACAAATAAAACAAGAACTGCACCTAAAAAGTAATCGATTGCGTCGGCGGATAAATCTAAAGCTTAAAAATACGTTGAGATCCTTTGAGGGTTAAATTAGATAAATGTAAGGAGGCTAATAATGGTATTGATATAATGCAATTTCCATCGCGGGATCAGTAACACGGTAGATGAGACTGATGTTCATCAGTGCTCCGTATTGACCAAAAATCGGTTAATTCATGTTTCAAGGGCTCAGGTTTGCCTATTCCGCTAAACGGTGTTCTTTTAATCTCTTTTATGAGTTCGTTAATGTGTTTAATTATTTTCTTATAGGATAGATTATAAGCATAATAAAAAGGCTAAATTGCTTTAGCCTAGTAATGTATTAACCTAAACTTTTCTCAACAAAGGGTCTCTTTTTTATCGGCAACACCATTTGCCAAAAAGGACGCTTCTCTTTTTGCGTTGAGAATAATTTAGCCACGCTATTGGCAATCATTTCTAATGAGAAACAGAGCACAAAATAGACGAAGGCCACAAATAAAAAGACTTCCATTGGATAAACCATACTGCGGTTATTGACCTGTGTCGCTAAGAATGAAAGCTCACCGACACCAACCACATAAGCTAATGAAGTATCTTTAATTAAGGCTATCCATTGATTTATAAATGAAGGCACCATCATGCGTAATGCTTGAGGTAATACGATATACCATAGTACTTGCCAGCGATTAAAGCCTAACGATAATCCTGCCTGCCATTGCCCTTTTCCTATTGCCAAAATGCCCGCTTTAACGCCATGCGCAATATAAGACGATGTAATTAAAGCCAATGCACAAATGACGGTGGTGATTTCAGGTATTTCCATTCCCAATACAACGGGCAATAAAAAATAGACCCAAAAGATCAACATAATGACGGGAATAGCGCGGAAAAAACCTAAAAAAGCAGCGAAAAGGTTAACCCAAACACCTCTGAGCATAGCCAGTGCAATGCCACCTAGTGTACCTAAAATAATAGATACAATACCCGCAATGATGCTGATAAAAAGAGTCAACGCTGCACCTTCTAAAGGCCCATCAGGATAAGCACCAAAAAAGTAAGTACTGCCAGTTATCAGCAATAACAGTGAAGTCCATATTAATACCCTTGTGCTAATTTACGTTGCTGATGCCATTGTCCCCAAGCTTCCATTAATGCGATTGCCGCAATATAAAGGATGGTTGCGACCCCAAAGGCTTCAAAGGTACGTAATGATTCTGTTTCGACTTGTCTTGAT
>NZ_MIIZ01001166.1:0-568 GCF_001743005.1 Shigella sp. FC1967
CCCCGCGTGAGCGGGGGTTAAAGTTAAAGCGAGTTTGTTTTTCCCTGTTCAATCTAGTCTGCCCCGCGTGAGCGGGGGTTAAAGGATAATTGCCTTCACGGGGGAGGTAATGGCTGAGTCCGCCCCGCACCAGCGGGGGTTAAAGTATCGTGCAGCGCTCCCATAGGTTTAATCTTTAGTCTGCCCTGTTTTCGCTGGGGTTAAAGGATGAGCTGCTGGACTGGCTGCTTTCTCATCGAGTCCGCCCCGCTTGTACGGGGGTTGAAGAATGATGCCTTTTCTGCCGCAGCCGCGACAACAGTCTGCCCCGTTTGTACGGGGGGTTGAAGTTGCGCTGTGGGCGTGGGGTTGTCTTCAGGGTTGTCCGCCCCGCTCTGGCGGGGGTTAAAGGTACTGGGCCAGCAGCATAAACACTGTTTTCATGTCTTCCCCTTTATGGTTGGGGGTTAAAGAAACACAGGGAGCTCCACCAAGCGTATCTGCTGGTCTGCCCCGCGTAAGTGGGGGTTAAAGTGAGCTGACGTTCGAGGAGGTAGATCAGTTGTTGTCCGTCCCGCACCAGCGGGGG
>NZ_MIIZ01001167.1:0-567 GCF_001743005.1 Shigella sp. FC1967
TCCAGTTTTACCAGATGGACGCCTTTTTCTGCGGCTTTATATTCCAGCTTTGTGATAAAACCATGCCAGCCTGCATCACCGATAGCGCGAGCCAGACAGTGGTTTTTCATCATATTCGCCGATTTCAGTGTCTCGACAATTACCGCTTGGTTTTCGTCAACAATTGCACGAGAGAGTTTGTGTTGAAAATCAGCACGGGCATTGGCTACCCGTTCGTGTACACCTGCAAGCTGTATTCGGGCTTTACGGCGATGAGCACTCCCTTTTTGCTTGCGAGATAAGGCTTTTTGTTTTTCGACGTAGGTGACGGCTGGCATTGATAAGGTGGCGCGGATTAGCAATCTTATTGCCGTCTGATTTGATGGCGTAATGACTCAGCCCCACATCAAGCTCCGTGATATTTGATATCAATGTTGGCTTTGCCGGTGCTTCTACCCCGTCATCACAGAGTAGTGACGCATAGTATTTTCCGGTTGCGCTGCGGCTCAGTGTGATACTTTTCAGCGCCCCCGTAATTTCACGATGTAAACGCGCTTCAATCGGTGCGATTTTCGGGATTTTTATCGC
>NZ_MIIZ01001168.1:0-566 GCF_001743005.1 Shigella sp. FC1967
CGCACTTCAAGAAAGAGCCTGCCTGGGCACAAGAGTTGATCCAGCAAGTTGAAACCAGGTATGCCGTGTTAAGACAACGCGCCACTGCCTTAGCAAAAATTCGCCGGGCGCTAAACGAGTACGAGCGCCAGCTAAACAAGACACATAGCGACGAGGTGTGACAACATGACAGCATCTGTAGCGGCCACTGAAATGGCGAAACTGGGGAAATGTGAAGCGATGATCAAGAAAGTCGCCAGCCATCCTCGCCCTGCCCTGTCAAAGCGCCCACAATCGCTACAGGGGGACAGATAGCACTCTTCGGGGGTGAGTTCGCCCATTTCCGGTATGAAGCGGCAGCCCTGCGCTTCATGAGCAGCACTGCGGGGGCTAAGCGTCGCATCTACCAGCTAGTGTTTTCAGCAACGGTAGCAGCGGGAGTTTTGACACTGCTGGCGGCATGGACCACCAGCTAGAAAGTATCGACGGAACAATCATGAGCAAGAGAACCAAAGACAAAGACCTGGAGAAACTCGACGTAATCAAAGACTCGCCGCAAATGAGCCTGTTTGAGATTATTGAATCTC
>NZ_MIIZ01001169.1:0-564 GCF_001743005.1 Shigella sp. FC1967
GTATCATTGAAGTGGAAATCATAGGAGTCGTGAGCCTGAGTCACTGCTGCTGATCCGCCTTCTGCTGCCACAGTGTGGCTACGCATTGGGTAAACTTTTGAGATCAGAGCAATTTTCAGTTGAGGATTCGCTTCCGCAGCAGCAATTGCTGCTCGTAAGCCTGCGCCCCCGGCTCCGATTATCGCTATATCGGCATTAAAGGTTTGCACTGCGCTTCTCCATTGTTCAAGTGAAAATTGGAATAATTGTCTAGAATTCAATTCACTGACATTATTAATTTGTAATGCTATTTTTTTAAGCTATCCGTAACGAAATTGTTTCACTGCCTTGTGACTGCGCTTGATAACATCTTTATTATCATTGACTGTAATTTTAGTATAACGAAAATTATCATTGACTGTAATTTTAGTATAACGAAATGTAGGGACACCGAAATTTGATATGAATGATGGTTTTCCCGTATTTCGCAAAAAAAGTGTGATCTACACCAAGAATTCTGGGTTTTGATAATAAGCCACCAGAGAAACTTGAAGATTAAATAGAATATATTTGTCTAAATTGAAA
>NZ_MIIZ01001170.1:0-563 GCF_001743005.1 Shigella sp. FC1967
AAAAAGAACGAAGACGCCGCCAGCGATAGACACCCAACGCTTCTTGTTGGGGTCTAACTGTGTCCAAAATCGCTTAATCATTGGGCACCTCCCAGCAGCGATGGACGCTTAGACGTTGGTGCGAGACCACGCTTCTGCTTCTTCGCCACATAGATCTCCGTCTTCTGGCCGGGCTCAAGCACGTTAAGCGGCCACGTAGTCACCGCAGCCACATCCCAGCTCCCACACAACGCCTCTTTGAACTCAATAGGCTGATCAGAGACGTTCAGGGCGACACCGATGAACACGTTAAGGTGGTGGCCCATCATGTATTGCCCCTTGCTGAAATCCACCTTTACCCCAGGATGAGCGCAGCTCGGCACCGCAGCACCAGCAGGGATGCGGTTCAACGTGTAACCTTGAGGGACTTCACCAAGAGCAATCTTTCGGAATACTGACCGGATGGTTTCGACATAAGGCTGGCTCTGTTCCCAGGTCTCAGCCTTGGTATTGGCAAAAGCACCAGTGATACCTACACCACCATCGAGCTTGAGAAAGACTTCTCTGGGCGGAATACGACGGGG
>NZ_MIIZ01001171.1:0-563 GCF_001743005.1 Shigella sp. FC1967
GGTGTATGCGTCATCGTTACCGATGGCGACTTTGACACCGAGTTTTTCACCATAGGCTGCGGCCACGATTGGTAGAGCGCTGTAAATGGTGCGTTTTTTGGACATATCTTTTCTCCTGGTAGGGAAGGAGATAGTCCACCCCTGGAGGGAATGGCTATCCCCTCCGGGTCGGTTTAGTTGAAGTGACTATTAGAAGAAATAGTCGCCATCGTCGTCAGTTTTAGGCAGCTCCTGGTTGAGAGGCTCCTCTGTCGTCTCCTCTTGGACAGGCTCTTGCTCTACCGGAGTTTCCTCAGGCAAAACCAGCTCATCCTCAACATCAACGCGCTCTTCTCGAACCACATCACCGGCATTGGATTCATCTTCCGATTCACCCTCGCCTCGTTCTGCAAAACTCTTGAAGAAGTTGTCGATGTCTTCATCCAGGTCAACAGCGTTACCACCGCTGTTAGTCTGTTCTGATTGAACAGATTCAGTACCACCTACCTGTTGCTGCTTGGTTTCGCCACCCTCTGTTGCAGGGATAAGCTCACCGGCTTTATCGCTTTTCTGTTCGGCCTTTT
>NZ_MIIZ01001172.1:0-561 GCF_001743005.1 Shigella sp. FC1967
AATTTGGGCATCTTCCAGTAAACGAATAATGCCCCAGACGCCACGATAATCACCATAAATACGCGTGCCTGTGTTTGTGGTTATCCAGCTCAGTGATGCCCCAGAGGCAACGGTATCCGCTGGCCAGACAAAACGCTGCCATTGGGGTTGCTGGTTATTGTAAAGAAGAGATTGTCTATCTATCATTAAATGCGTTTGCATAATGTTGGGTGAGGTACCTGGGCGTAATTCAAAGTAAAAGACGTGCTTCACCATTCGCAAAAACAACATCCCCCAGATAGCTGAGTTTATCTAAGGCTTTTAAAAACTCGGGATTAAAGGTTAAGCCTTGGGCATTGGTGGTATCGGGTACCCAATGGGTGCCTTCTTTACGCAACACTCCGTTGAGATGGCTTTCAAGAAAACGCTGAATACGCCCATTATCAGGGCGTAAATATTGTGCCATTAAAGGTAATGAAATTTCACTTTGGGTATTTTTAAGGGGATAACGACCTCCAAAGGCGTTATTCCAGTCATTTACCACCGCATTGCGCCATTGCGTATTAATACCTTGCGACGTCG
>NZ_MIIZ01001173.1:0-561 GCF_001743005.1 Shigella sp. FC1967
AATTTGGGCATCTTCCAGTAAACGAATAATGCCCCAGACGCCACGATAATCACCATAAATACGCGTGCCTGTGTTTGTGGTTATCCAGCTCAGTGATGCCCCAGAGGCAACGGTATCCGCTGGCCAGACAAAACGCTGCCATTGGGGTTGCTGGTTATTGTAAAGAAGAGATTGTCTATCTATCATTAAATGCGTTTGCATAATGTTGGGTGAGGTACCTGGGCGTAATTCAAAGTAAAGACGTGCTTCACCATTCGCAAAAACAACATCCCCCAGATAGCTGAGTTTATCTAAGGCTTTTAAAAACTCGGGATTAAAGGTTAAGCCTTGGGCATTGGTGGTATCGGGTACCCAATGGGTGCCTTCTTTACGCAACACTCCGTTGAGATGGCTTTCAAGAAAAACGCTGAATACGCCCATTATCAGGGCGTAAATATTGTGCCATTAAAGGTAATGAAATTTCACTTTGGGTATTTTTAAGGGGATAACGACCTCCAAAGGCGTTATTCCAGTCATTTACCACCGCATTGCGCCATTGCGTATTAATACCTTGCGACGTCG
>NZ_MIIZ01001174.1:0-554 GCF_001743005.1 Shigella sp. FC1967
AGGTAACCGTAGGGGGAACCTGCGGTTGGATCACCTCCTTACCTAAGAGATACGTGTTATGTGCAGTGCTCACACAGATTGTCTGATGAAGAACGAGCAGAAATACCGGTATAGGCTTGTAGCTCAGGTGGTTAGAGCGCACCCCTGATAAGGGTGAGGTCGGTGGTTCAAGTCCACTCAGGCCTACCAAATCGCCTTGAATACTGCGTTGTGAAAGAACTCGTTTACTTTAAGTAAACTTCGTTATTTCACGCCTTGTCTCAAGTCGATTTATCTTGAAAAAGATAATGGTTGAAACACTGGTTATTTCGACTGCATTATGGGGCTATAGCTCAGCTGGGAGAGCGCCTGCCTTGCACGCAGGAGGTCAGCGGTTCGATCCCGCTTAGCTCCACCATAATCTCTTGAATATAAATGAATAATTCAGAGTATATTAGCAATAGTATACTGCGAATTATTATGCTCTTTAACAATCTGGAACAAGCTGAAAAATTGAAAACAAATCAATATATCACCGAGGTATATTGATGAGTCTCTCAAAATCTCAGACCTTG
>NZ_MIIZ01001175.1:0-554 GCF_001743005.1 Shigella sp. FC1967
TTTTTTCGCCACGGCAAGCAGCGGTTTAAGATCTTTACGCGGGTTTAAATTTACGCCGTGCCGCTGGTAAGCGTCTTTCTTGATGTGCAGAGCTTTGTTGTACGCAAAACGAACTGCACCGAACTGAGCGTTGAGATATTCAGCCTGTTCTGGTGTAGGGTAGATGCGTACTTTTGTTGCTCTTAACATCATCAGCGCTCATTGATATAATGTTTTTATTTTAACATGTTAGGGCAATATATCAATTGAGTAATCATAATGATTTACAGGCGGGTTCCCTCTGAAATCGGCACCGTGTCAGTAAACTGGTCGTGCCTCTGATCTTTACGACAAAGTATCGACGTAAGCTATTTGACGGACAGATGCTCGCTCAACTGCGTGATGCATTTGACTCCGCTGCGGCAAAACTTTGAATGCGAAATTATTGAGATGGACGGAGAGCCTGACCATGTGCATCTGCTGGTTGCTTACCCGCCAAAACTGGCGGTCAGTGTGATGGTCAACAATCTGAAATCAGTATCGTCGCGCCTGCTGCGCCAGCAAAACACACATTT
>NZ_MIIZ01001176.1:0-13802 GCF_001743005.1 Shigella sp. FC1967
TTCCATTTTTTTGCTATTTTTTTAAAATTAGAATCCAATAAAATTTATAATGATAATTTTATTTTTGTGTTTTTTATGCATAATGTAGTTTTTATGTGATTTTTCGGTGGGTTGAAAATAAAAACAAGAAAAGGCATCAAAAAAACGATCCTTGGTTATAATTACATCAGAAAGTCAGTTGGTATATCGGAGGATTTATGATCTCTATCTCAATGAGTGCGGTTCTCTTAGCCGCAATTGTGCTGTTTGCATCACTTTCTATTGTCGCATTAGGGGGTGGTTTGGTACTAAAAACCATACTGAATAATGCAGAGCAAAGTGATACCCATCAACTCAGTTCTTCTGTTAGAAAAACCTTTGTCACATCGCTAATTGTTGCCTTATTACTTATTTACTTTTATCTCTCGACAACGGTCTAGTTTGTTTTATCAGTGCTATTACACCACGTGATAGCACTGTGGTTATTAACCCTGTATCTTAAGCTTTTTGACCTTTTAAACCGATTAAATTGCCAAAAGGATCTTCGACTTGGCACATATAAAACCCATTATCTATTTCCATAGGACCTCGATAAAGTGTTGCCCCTATTTTTTGAAAATGCGTAAGTGCGCAATTAAAATCATCAACCTGCCAATATAAAACAGTGCCTTTTTTGCCTGCGCTCACTTTGCTATCGGCTTGAACAACCTCAATAGTAAAATCACCGATATGTAATAAGGTAAAATTGAAATCAGGTAGATATTGCGCAACCGCAGATGGAAAAGCATGTTGATACCATGCTAACCCTTCGGAAACATTGGGAACGTGAATAAGAATAGCACTGGGTTTGATATTCATAATATTGAAATGCTTAAAGAAAAGACAATAAACATGTTTATATGGTGAGAAAAAAAAACACCACTGTATCGAACTTAACAGTGGCGTTTTTTTAATGTGGTTTCTTTTAAACCAAGAAGATGGTTGCTAAACCTAAGAAGATAAAGAAGCCCCCCGTATCTGTAATCGCGGTGATCATAACGCTTGAGCCAATTGCTGGATCTTTACCTAATTTAATCATTGTCATTGGGATTAATACCCCCATCATGGCTGCCATTAAGAGGTTTAATACCATCGCCATGGTCATTACTGCACCCATCGCGATATCGCCATAGAGAAGGAAGGTGACAACGCCCATTATGCCTCCCCAAACAATACCATTAATAAGGGCGACACCTAACTCCCTTAAAATTAAGAAAGAGAAACTACCCGTTTGTATTTGATGCAGTGCTAATGCGCGGACAATCATTGTGATGGTCTGATTACCTGTGTTACCACCAATCCCTGCCACAATGGGCATTAGCGTTGCAAGCGCAACGAGTTGCGAAATAGTATGTTCAAAGACACCGATAACACGAGAGGCAACGAAAGCCGTACATAAGTTGATGGCAAGCCAAGTCCAACGAGTTTTCACCGCTTGCCCGACGGGAGCAAAGACGTCTTCTTCTGGGCTCAACCCCCCCATACGACGAATATTGGTATCGCTCTCTTCATGCATATTATCAACGATATCTTCAACGGTTAATCGCCCCATTAAAAGACCATTACTATCAACAACAGCCGCTGAAATTAAGTCATAACGTTCGAACGCGCCCGCCGCATCTTCGCCTTTTTCCTCAGGCATAAAGCTAACGGTATCTGTTTTCATGACATCAGAGACAAGCTTATCAGGAGATTGCGTTAAAACGGTGGTTAATGGAAGCTCGCCCAACAGATGGTTTTTATTATCAATAACGAAAATTTTATCTGTTGCTTCAGGAATAGAGCCTCGCTGGCGTAGATAACGCTGTACCGTTTTTAATGTGACATTACCTCGCACAGTGACGAATTCAAAATCCATCATCTGACCGACACTGTCTTTAGGATATTGAAGAACTTCTCTTATTCTATTACGCAGGCTTGGTTCTAAATAGGTAAGAAGGCGACGCATCGTATCGCGAGGTAAGTGCTCTGCGATGTACGCTTGCTCATCCACATGTAATGTAGCGACCGATCGTAATAATTCACGGTCAGTCATATCTTTTATTAAGCTGTCCCAAACGGCGACAGAAGCTTCGACTAAAACAGCACCGCGTTCATTATTATCAACCAAATGCCACAAAGCTAGACGTTCGTCATAGGGAAGGGCTTCAAGAATATCTGCAATATCTGCCGCGTGTAGATCTTGTAGTAATTCTCTAACAGTGGTGATTTTTTCATGAAGTTCATGGTGGCTCAGCCTATCATTTTCACTTGCTTCACCTAAAACGGTTTCAACAAAATGATCATCTTCGAGAAAGATGTTCAAAATTTGTTGACGTAGGTGTGCCACTTTTTGTGAATACGGATTGATGGCAGCCGCAGTATCATTGTTGATAGCTGTTTGAGACATGTTATTCCTTTTTTAATTCTTATGAGGGAGATAACCATAGACACTAATTATTCCATTTTAGGATGATTATCGGTTTTCTCCGTATAAAAATATGAGTCTTGAACAATATTGCGTTGGTGATGTTCATATTATGGTCACAAATCAAACCTATGTTGTTATGTGATAGTTGTTGTATGATATATGCAACAAAAGACGCATTGACTAGCGTCTTTTTCTTTATAATATCATATTGTTAAGCAGATTCCTCTTTTATATCCAGTTTCCACCCCGGAACAGACTGCCAATGTTCTTGTTCTTTTTCTAAATCCAATTCCATCAATGTGTTATCGGAAAGATATTTTTTAGGAAAATAAAGCGTCCAATGATTTTCCTCTGTGACTAAACGCAAAGATGCAGGTTTTGTTGTCGATTGTCGCTGATTATTAAGTAAAGTTGCTAATCTTAGTATTTGTACGAGAGGGAAATACTGTTTCTTTTTATAAAGATTAAATTTAGGCAATTCATCTAACTTGATCCCTTTGCGGTGATAGCGAACCAAGGTTGTTAATAACAACTGCTGCTCTTGATTAAAACCGGGTAAATCAGTATTTGAAAGAATATAGGCAGAATGGCGGTGCAATCCACTTAAATTAATGCTTAATCCGACTTCATGTAACATGACAGCCCAAACTAAAATAGCCTCTAAATCAGGGCGAACCAGTTTTGAATTTTGCTGTGCCCACTGAGCGTAAAGAGATTGCATGGTTTCAAGAACACGTTTGGCTTGTTCTCTATCGATATTATAGTGCTCTGCAAGGCTTTTCGCTGTGCGTTGGCGAATATCTTGATGACGGAATCGGCCTTCCATTTCATACAGCACACCTTCACGTAATGCACCGTCAGATAGGTGTAGCGCTTTCAATCCTAATGAATCAAAAATACCGCATAAAATCGCTAAACCTGGAACAAAAACATGTTTACGTTCATCGGATAAACCCGGCAGGGTAATATCTTTAAATTTCTTAAATCGTAAAACTTGTTTAGTGAGCATAAGTAGACGTTCTGGTGTGATAACACCGTCTTTTTCACCGAACTCAACTAAGATCTCATGAGCCGCTTTAATTGTTCCTGATGCGCCTAAAGCCACGTCCCAACCCGTCATTTTATATTGCCATGCAATTTTTTCCATTTTACGCGCTGCTTTTTCTCGTGCTTTACGAAAAGCGGATTCGCTAATTTTTTGTTCTGGGAAAAATTGGCGGCTAAAACTGACACACCCCATACGTTGGCTTTCGATTAAAATGGGCTCAAAATTTTCACCAATCACTAATTCGGTTGAGCCACCCCCGATATCGATAACGAGCTTTCGACCTTTTTCAGATTGAGTGTGTTCAACACCCATAAAAATAAGTCGAGCTTCTTCATGCCCAGAAATAATTTCAATAGGATAAGGAATAACGTCTTTAGCCCGTTGAAGAAAGACTTTCGCATTCGTCGCGACACGCAAAGTGTGTGTGCCTACGACTGTAACATTTTCAGCAGGAAAGCCCTGTAACCTTTCAGCAAAAAGAGAAAGGGCGGAAAGCCCACGTAACATAGCTTCTTCGCTTAATTCGTTATCATCATCAAGTCCATCAGCAAGATAAACTCGCTGTTTTAAACGGCTTAATACTTGTAATGCGCCATTAACAACACGCGCAATTATCATATGAAAACTATTAGAACCGAGGTCAATAGCCGCAATTTCTAAAGGACGTGGTGAAGAGTCATCTTGTGATAAAGGCATAAAATTACGCTCGTGAACTGGGTTGTTCTAACAATTTAATATATTCATAGACAGCAAGTTGGGAACGGATCTTACGTTTATTTCCACGAGGAACATAGCTATTTGTTAAATCCTTATCGATATAACGAGCTTTTACGGTGTCATTAAATTGAATATCCAGTATATCAAGAACGCGTTGCTTAAGTTGAGGATCAAGCAAAGCCACCGCAACCTCAATACGATAGTCAAGGTTTCTCGTCATCCAATCCGCAGAAGAGAGAAAGATTTTTTCATCACCTTTATTCGTGAACACATAAACACGGTCGTGTTCTAAAAAACGATCAACAATACTGGTGACCTGAATATTTTCACTAAATCCCGGTTGATTAGGGACTAAAGAACACATACCACGGACTAACAATCGTATTTTTACCCCCGCTTCTGAGGCATCATAAAGGCGATTAACTAGCTCTTCATCAACTAAGTTATTCACTTTTAATGTGATCCCCGCGGGATGTCCTGCTTGAGCACTGTGAATTTCATTGGTGATTAATTGATTTAAAAGGGTACGTGAGTTTTGTGGTGAAACCATCAAATGTTCAAACGTCACAGGGCGATAAGGGTTTTCAATAAAACTAAAGACGCGACGTACTTCATTAGTAATTTCAGTATTTGCAGTTAATAGTGAATAGTCAGTATAGAGACGCGCGGTTTTCTCGTTGAAATTTCCCGTACCAATATGGGCATAACGGATAATTTCACCGTCTTCTAAGCGAGAAATAATAAATAATTTCGCGTGAATTTTCAGGCCTGGAGCAGAGAAAATAACATGTACCCCCGCTTCTGTCAGACGTTTTGCCCAGTGAATATTCGCGGCTTCATCAAAACGCGCTTGTAACTCAACAACGACCGTGACACGTTTACCGTTATGAGCAGCATGGATCATCGAATCTATGATCCGAGAATCTTTAGCAACACGGTAAATATTAATCTTTATTGAGATAACACTTGGATCAAATGAGGCTTGACGTAGCAATTCCAGCACATGTTCAAAAGTATGATAAGGATAATAGAGTAAGACATCGCGCTCACGTATGGCATCAAAGCCATTACGGAAATTATCAAACCAAACATGGCGTAAACGTGGGATGGGTTTATTTAATAGGAATTTACTGCCTTCGTTGGGGAAGTTAATAAAATCTTTAAAATTATGATAACGACCTCCCGCAATAACGGAATCATTATTCGATAAACCGAGTTTACTGCGCAATAATGCTACCATTTCATCAGGCATATCACGCTGATAAACAAAACGGACAGGCTCTGCAGTCAGGCGTTGTTTTAATGTTGATGACATCATTTCAAGTAAACTTGATTCCATTTCTGTCGCAAGATCATACTCCGCATCTCGCGTCATTTTCATGGAATAAGCATTTAATGAATCATAATCAAAAAAGCCTTTAAATACCTCATCAAGGCAGTAGCGTAAAATATTATCCAATAAAATCATGGATTTTTTTCTTACTACGTCCTTGGTCTGTTGGGAGAATAACAAAACGAGGGACTTTGTCTGATGGAATTTCTAACAGGGCATAATGAATAATTTGCCCTTGCACAATTTCAACCGCTAAATAGGTATAGTCATCTTTAAGAAACTCCACCAAGTCTGTTTCAGGATTAATCAAAATAGGTGTGATGTGTTTTCTTAAATTTTGACGGAAATATTGGCGTAACCAGATTTGTTGATTCGGAGAGATTTGGCGTTCGTTAATTAGAAAGATTTGGTTTCGTGCCATCTCTAATAACAAATCATTGTATAAAGCATCAAACTCTTGGTCGGCTTTAGCCACTTTTGATTGAATTTTCTTTATAAGATGGCGAGCATGACTTGATGCAGAGCGTGAGCCACGCTCCTCGTTAATTAAAATACGGCGTTTTACATCGGCAAAACGAACCTTATAAAACTCATCAAGATTATTTGAATAGATCCCCAGAAACCTGACTCTTTCAATTAACGGGTTTCGTTTATCAGCAGCCTCTTGTAATACACGTTCGTTAAACGCAAGCCAACTGATCTCTTTATCAATATAGAGTCGTTCCTGGGACATCTGAACTCCAACAAGGGTTAAAGTTAATACTTAATATCTGAATAAATCAGACATGTTGCTTAATAGTCGCACCCGGTTTAACAAAATTTTCGGGTTTCGCCTCTTTGGCTTTTTTTTCAAAATAAGGCGCTTGGAAAGTACACATTCTAATCGCAGAACGGTAGGCACCGTTAACAAAAAACTCATCTATTAAATCACCTTCTTTTTTAAAGCCAAGCTTTTGATAAATATGAATCGCTTTAGCATTTTCTTTATCAACGATTAAATAGAGTTTGTATAAATTGAGTACAGAAAAAGCGTAATCCATCGCAAGTTTTGCTGCTCGTGCAGCATATCCATGACCTTGATGCGCAGGGGCGATAATAATTTGGAATTCAGCGCGACGGTGAACATAATCAATTTCAACTAATTCGACAAGTCCAACTTTAGTGCCGTCACTTTCGGCAATAAAACGACGTTCGCTTTGGTCGTGAATATGTTTTTCATAAAGGTCGCTTAACTCGATAAAAGCTTCATAAGGCTCTTCAAACCAATAACGCATAACGCTGGCATTATTATCAAGTTGATGGACAAAAGAGAGATCTTCTCGTTCGAGAGGACGTAATTTTATAGGTGGAACTTTCTTACCACCAGACATAAGCACCTCGGTGAATGCATTGAATAAAAAGAGAAAAGGGTGACACAAAAAAAGTCACGTGGGCTACATTGTAGCACAATGTGACTTTTTATCTTAAACGAAATAGTTAACCAAGGCTGTCGAAAAGCGCAATGTCATCGAGAAAAGCTTGATTATTCTTCATTTTTAATCGTTCTTCAGCTAACCAACCGATCGCTAATGGGTAAATACGATACTCTTCCGTTTGTATTCTTGTTTGTAATGATTGTTCAGTATCATCCGGTAAAACAGGAATGCGAGCTTGAATAATCATGGGACCTCCATCAAGTTCTTCTGTCACAAAATGGACGGTCACGCCATGAAAAGCGTCTTTATTCGCTAAAACTTGGCGGTGAGTGTGTAATCCGGGGTATTTAGGAAGCAAAGAAGGATGAATATTTAATAATTTATGCTGATAATGTGTCACAAAATCAGGCGATAAAATACGCATAAAACCAGCTAAAACCACAATGTCGGGTTGATAAGCATCGATTTGTTTAATTAACGCACTATCGTAGTCAGCTCTGTCGTTATAGAGAGTCGGATCAACAAAATAAGCGGGAATATCAGCAAGTTTTGCCCGTTCAAGACCATATGCATCAGCTTTATTACTTAAGACAGCAACCACATTACCCGTGATTTTATTCGCCCTACAGGCGTCAATAATCGCCTGTAGGTTGCTGCCGTTTCCTGAGATGAGGACGACAATATTTTTCATTCACATACTTTCATTAGTTAATAATAACTTGTTCTTCACCCGTAGCTTGTGGCGCAATTTCACCAATTAACCAGGCGTTTTCACCACACTCTGCAAGGTGTGCTAATGTTTTTTCAACGTCATTTGGGTTAACAGCAATTAATAATCCAACGCCGCAGTTAAAGGTACGATACATTTCATGTGTGCTGACGTGTCCTGCATCTTGCAACCATTTGAAAACCACTGGCCATTCCCAGCTTTTACTGTCAATACGTGCTTGAGTGTTTTCTGGTAATACTCGAGGAATATTTTCCCAAAAGCCACCACCTGTAATATGTGCTACTGCATGGATATCGACATTTTCAATTAATGAAAGCAGTGATTTTACATAAATTCGAGTGGGGGCTAATAGGTGATCAGCTAATGATTTATCACCTAAGGAAGTGTTTTCAGCATGGGTATTGCTAACTTCAAGAATTTTTCTGATTAATGAATACCCATTAGAATGAGGTCCACTTGATGCCAAAGCAATCAGCGCATCACCCGCTTTAACTTTGCTACCATCGATAATTTCTGATTTTTCAACCACACCGACACAAAAACCAGCGATATCATAATCATTACCGTGATACATTCCCGGCATTTCAGCCGTTTCACCCCCCACTAATGCACAACCCGATTGCTTACAACCTTCTGCGATACCTGTTACTACGCGTGCTGCGGTATCGACATCCAATTTTCCTGTGGCATAGTAGTCAAGGAAGAAAAGGGGTTCTGCACCTTGAACAATTAAATCGTTGACACACATTGCGACTAAATCAATCCCGATGTCATCGTGGCGATTTAAATCCATCGCAAGGCGAAGTTTAGTTCCTACGCCATCGGTGCCTGAAACTAAAATAGGTTCACGGTATTTAGATGGGATCGCACAAAGTGCGCCAAAACCACCTAAACCTCCCATAACTTCAGGACGGCGGGTTTCTTTTACTACACCTTTGATACGATCGACTAAAGCATTACCTGCGTCAATGTCGACACCGGCATCTTTATAGCTGAGAGAGGATTTGTTAGTCACGTAGAGCCCTCACGGCAAGTTGCTGTTAAGAAAAAATGTGTGCGGGGGCTATTCTAACAGGCAAAGCAAACGTTTGCGAGGATCTTCTTTATAGGTCACAATTATTCATGTTGGTGTGGTTAAAAGCTGTGCGTTTGATCAATATCAATAGAAAAACGATGGAATGTTGGCAAAAAAGCGGTATAATCTCGCGATTTTTTTGTCAGGCTGCGTCGTACATTAGGAGAAATTATGAAGATCGTTGAGGTAAAACACCCACTCATTCAACATAAATTGGGGCTGATGCGAGATCATGATATAAGCACTAAGCGCTTTCGTGAACTGGCTTCAGAAGTTTCCAGTCTACTGACGTATGAAGCTACCGCCGATTTAGAAACAGAGACGGTAACAATAGAAGGTTGGTGTGGTTCGGTAGAGATAGAACAGATTAAAGGAAAAAAAATCACAGTAGTTCCTATCCTCCGTGCCGGTATCGGGATGATGGACGGAGTATTAGAAAATATTCCTAGCGCCCGAATCAGTGTAGTTGGCGTTTACCGCGATGAAGAAACATTAAAACCTGTCCCTTACTTCCAGAAATTAGCATCCAATATTGAAGAGCGTATGGCTCTTGTTGTTGACCCTATGTTAGCAACAGGCGGCTCTATGATTGCCACAATTGATTTATTAAAAAATGCGGGCTGTACTTCAATTAAAGTATTAGTTCTGGTTGCTGCTCCAGAAGGGATTAAGGCATTAGAAGAAGCTCATCCAGATGTGGAGTTATATACTGCATCTATTGATAGTCATCTTAATGAGCACGGGTACATCGTTCCAGGTCTTGGCGATGCGGGCGATAAGATATTTGGTACAAAATAATAATTAAGCCGACTTTGATAGTCGGCTTTTTTTTGGATCACATATTTGTTCTATATTTTAAATATTTTAAGGTGCTGCTAGGTGACGACGATGTGTAGGTGTAGTCAGCAATGCGGCGATTTAAAGTAGGACAAGTATAAAGTTAAAAATATAAACCAATTTTACATTCATATTAAAGAGAGGTCGTAAGCATGACTCGTCGTGCAATCGGGGTAGAAGAGCGCCCACCATTATTACAAACAATTCCGTTGAGCCTTCAACATTTGTTTGCAATGTTTGGCGCCACCGTACTTGTGCCAATTTTATTTAAAGTTAATCCGGCAACAATATTGTTATTTAACGGGATCGGAACCCTGCTTTATCTCTTTATTTGTAAAGGACGCATTCCTGCTTATTTAGGTTCAAGTTTTGCATTTATCTCACCTGTACTTTTATTATTACCTTTAGGGTATGAATTAGCACTCGGGGGATTCATTGTCTGTGGTGTGTTATTTTGTCTCGTTGCCGGTATTGTCAAAATAGCAGGGCGAGGTTGGATTAATGTGATGTTTCCGCCTGCGGCAATGGGCGCAATCGTTGCCGTCATCGGGCTTGAATTAGCAGGAACGGCTGCTGGAATGGCAGGATTATTACCCAGTGAAGATACACCGGTTGATAGCCAGACACTGCTTATCTCTATGGTCACTTTAGGTGTGACTATCTTAGGTTCTGTAATGTTTAGAGGATTCCTTGCTATTATTCCTATCCTTATTGGGGTATTAGCAGGTTATGCACTCTCTTTCTTCTTGGGCGTCGTTGATATTACACCCATAAAAGAAGCTAACTGGTTTGCACTACCGACATTCTATTCTCCCCGTTTTGAATGGAGTGCAATCTTTATTATCCTACCGGCTGCATTAGTTGTTATTGCTGAGCACGTTGGACACCTTGTTGTTACAGCCAATATTGTACAACGTGATTTAATGAAAAACCCTGGCCTACATCGTTCTATGTTCGCAAACGGTTTCTCTACCATTATTTCCGGTTTCTTTGGCTCAACACCCAATACCACATATGGTGAAAACATCGGTGTTATGGCTATCACTAAGGTTTATAGCTCATGGGTTATTGGTGGTGCGGCAATTCTCGCCATCTTATTATCGTGTGTTGGTAAACTCGCGGCGGCTATTGCTGCTGTACCTGTTCCAGTTATGGGTGGCGTTTCATTACTGCTTTACGGTGTCATCGGTGCATCAGGTATTCGTGTCTTATTAGATTCAAAAGTGGATTACAACAAACCTCAAAACTTGATATTAACGGCAATTATTCTGATTGTTGGTGTCAGTGGTGCATCGATTCAGATCGGTGCGGCGGAGTTAAAAGGTATGGCTTTAGCGACGATAGTTGGTATTGTTTTAAGCCTAATCTTTAAATTAGTCAGTATTGTTCGTCCTGAAACAGAACTCGTAGATAACACCATTGAATCGGTTAGTGGGACCGCAAACAAAAAAGTAATTAAGTCAGAAGATCAGAATTTATATTCTGGTTTGATATAGGTTGATAATTTTTTTAGGCATAAAACGCTCGATGAACTTCATCGGGCGTTTTTATAGTTTAATGATAAGTGTGGTCGTTTTTCATTATAGAGCTATATTGATCCTTCCGGCATTTTCCCCAATCTATTATTGAAGAATGTTGCGGAATCTATTATTAAGGCCGTTCCGTAATTATTTATGTTCTTTTTAAATTGCATTAATAGCGATATTAATTCCCATCCAAATCATCATCACGATTTGTGTAAAGAAGAAAATAAACCGCCATGTTGCTACTTTGTCGGTTTGTGTCAGACAAATATGAATAAGACTTTGTGCAATTCGGCTGATAAAAACAATAATTGCTAAAATATTAAGAAGATAACTTTCTGTGTGAGTGAAATTCATGGCGACAACAATCGCCGTATACACGGGTAAGTTTTCAATACAATTACGGTGGGCTGCAATAGCACGCTGATACCAATCGCTACCTTGTGGTTTATTTGCTTGCCACTCTCCAACGGTTGCGCGGCCAGTTAAAATACGTGACCAGCGGTATACACCAACGGTGCCAAATAAAATGAGAAGTGTCCAGCCAGCAAACGCTAATAAAATCCAAGTTGGTGTATTCATTTTGTGTTCCAATTAATTAAATAGGAGAAATATTATTTAGTTTTAAAAGACAGCGGGATTTTTAAATATTGTGTGCCGTTTGATTCTGGCTCAGGAAATTCTCCTGCTTGTATATTAACCTGAATAGATGGCAGTAATAATTTAGGCGCTGCAAGACCTGCATCACGTTGTTTGCGCATAGTGACAAACTGTTCTTCAGTGACGCCTTCGTGGACATGGATATTTGAGCTGCGCGCCTCTGCAACAGTCGTTTCCCATGCGTAGTGGTCGCGCCCTGGCGCTTTGTAGTCATGGCACATATACAGGATTGTTTCTTCAGGGAGTGCAAACAATTTTTGAATCGAGCGATATAATTTTTTTGCATCCCCACCGGGGAAGTCAGCTCTTGCCGTGCCGTAATCTGGCATAAAGAGTGTATCACCAACAAAAACAGCATTTTCAATATGATATGAGACACACGCAGGTGTATGCCCTGGAGTATGGATCACTTTTATCGGGATCTGCCCAAGCATGATCTCTTCACCGTCAGCTAAAAGTTTATCAAACTCAATACCTTGAGTTGAAATATGCGGTTGATTGAATTTCTCAGCAAAAATCTTTTGCACATCTTTAATGTGTTCACCAATGGCTATTTGGGCTCCTGTAAGTTTTTGTATGTGCACTGCTGCACTCAGATGATCGGCGTGTGCATGAGTTTCTAATATCCAAATGATGGTTAATTTTTGTTCTAATGCACTTTTTAATACTGTATCAGCGGAAGTTGTACTCACGGTTCCACTGGCATGATCATAATCCAGTACAGGGTCGATGACTGCGGCCTGTTTTGTTTTAGGATCGGAAACCAAATAAGTCACTGTATGGCTTTCTTCATCAAAAAACGCTTGAATGTTGATTGCTGTATTCATGATGTCCTCCTCTCTTATCGAAAATTTATTATATTAGCAGATACTAAATTAGCAAGATCTAATTTACTAATTTCTAATTTAGAAGTGTCTAAATTAATATTTGCTAATATTTAGGTTGTGCTATACAGTGCACAGTTCGGAAAGGAAAGGGGCTAACATCTCATTGCATACAAAGGAGAAAGCATGACTAATCAAGACGACTTTTTACGAGATGGAACCAAAAAGGCGGCACAATTATTGAAGGCAATAGGAAATGAACATCGATTGCTCATTTTGTGTTTATTGCTGAAATATGATGAAATTGCGGTGGGAGAACTGCATAAATTAGTGTCGTTGAGCCAATCTGCTTTATCTCAGCATTTAGCAAAAATGCGAGAAGAAGGTCTTGTCGCCTTTAGACGCGATGCACAGGTAATTTATTACCATATTGATAATCCAGATGTTGCTAAAATTATTGGTACATTAAGGGATATCTACGCACCTTAGAAGTGGGAAGACTCGCCGTTTACGGCGGGGAGCAGTCACTTATCGACGTTAAAAATACCCAATAAACCTTAATGTAAGGTGAGTAAAAAGGTATAGGTTTCTCTTTACCTTCGTTTTCTTCTTTGTGTCATACCACTGTTTCTCATATTTTCTACAGTGTCCACATATATCAAATGAATATATTCTTAAGATGATGATACGAGTTAAAAAAATCATGCCAATTATTGATATCGCAATGAAACGTTATGCAGCAAAGTCATTTGATCCCGCTAAAATGATCCCAGATGCGTGGTGCTATTCTGCACAAAAACAAATGTTGATACGACTTATACCAATAGAATCCTTGAACAAGAAACCTTAGATGGTCGGTATGCGTTAGAGGAACATAAAGCGATGATGGCTGGCGCAAGGGATTTCTTTGTTAACTATCATGAAAATGTATTAAAAGACTTACCTCAGTGGTTGAAAAATCAAACTTTTATCAATTTAGCGAAAAACGCCGTAAACCCTCGCCCAGTGCGGGCGGGGATATAAGGCGAAAAGCCCGCAGGGCTTTAAAGATCAATCAAGCGTTGACTGGCTCTGAACGTAGGCTCTGAGTGTTTCAATCGTTGCCCCTCCGGTGCTACAGACAAAGTACGACCTTGACCACAAAAGTCCCGTTTTACTTTGTGTCCGTAAATGTGTGTTTTGCTGGCGCAGCAGGCGCGACGATACTGATTT
>NZ_MIIZ01001177.1:0-552 GCF_001743005.1 Shigella sp. FC1967
GACGGCAATAAGATTGCTAATCCGCGCCACCTTATCAATGCCAGCCGTCACCTACGTCGAAAACAAAAAGCCTTATCTCGCAAGCAAAAAGGGAGTGCTAATCGCCGTAAAGCCCGAATACAGCTTGCAGGTGTACACGAACGGGTAGCCAATGCCCGTGCTGATTTTCAACACAAACTCTCTCGTGCAATTGTTGACGAAAACCAAGCGGTAATTGTCGAGACACTGAAATCGGCGAATATGATGAAAAAACCACTGTCTGGCTCGCGCTATCGGAGATGCAGGCTGGCATGGTTTTATCACAAAGCTGGAATATAAAGCCGTAGAAAAAAGGCGTCCATCTGGTAAAACTGGAGCAATGGTTTGCCTGTTCGAAAACCTGTCATTGCTGCGGTCATAAAATGTCAGAAATGCCACTACATAAGCGTATCTGGCAATGCCCTGAATGTGGAGTTGAACATGACCGAGATATCAATGCGGCAATCAATATCCGACACAAGGGCATATTGGAATTACACGCGGCGGGACTCGTCGTTTCAGCCCATGGAGACC
>NZ_MIIZ01001178.1:0-551 GCF_001743005.1 Shigella sp. FC1967
TTGATTGAACCTGGTTTAGCCAGTACTTGTCCACGTTCGATTTCTTCACGTTTAGTACCACGTAACAGAACACCAACGTTCTCACCTGCACGACCTTCGTCAAGTAATTTACGGAACATTTCAACGCCAGTACACGTTGTTTTAGCCGTATCTTTGATACCTACGATTTCAACTTCTTCACCAACTTTAATAATACCACGCTCAACACGACCTGTTACTACTGTACCACGGCCTGAGATTGAGAATACGTCTTCGATTGGTAACAGGAATGGTTTGTCAATTGCACGCTCTGGCTCTGGGATATAAGAATCCAGTGCTTCTGCTAATTCAACAATTTTTGCTTCCCACTCAGCTTCGCCTTCCAGTGCTTTCAGCGCTGAACCACGGATTACTGGCGTGTCATCACCTGGGAAATCGTATTGAGACAGAAGTTCACGAACTTCCATTTCAACTAATTCTAACAGTTCTTCATCATCTACCATGTCACATTTGTTCAGGAATACGATGATGTAAGGAACACCAACCTGACGACCTAACAGGATGTGCTCACG
>NZ_MIIZ01001179.1:0-541 GCF_001743005.1 Shigella sp. FC1967
AAAGACGCGACCAAAGCAGAGATTAAAGCAGCTGTACAAAAACTGTTTGAAGTCGAAGTTGAAAGTGTTAACACTCTGCTGATGAAAGGCAAAGTGAAACGTCACGGTCAGCGTATTGGTCGTCGTAGCGACTGGAAAAAAGCTTACGTCACCCTGAAGGAAGGCCAGAATCTGGACTTCGTCGGCGGCGCTGAGTAAGTCGGAGGAGTAAAGAACAATGGCAATTGTTAAATGTAAACCTACGTCTCCGGGCCGTCGCCACGTAGTTAAAGTGGTAAACCCTGAGCTGCATAAAGGGAAACCTTATGCGCCATTGCTGGAAAAAAACAGCAAGTCCGGTGGTCGTAACAACAATGGTCGTATCACTACCCGTCATATTGGTGGTGGTCACAAACAGGCTTACCGTATTGTTGACTTTAAACGCAACAAAGATGGTATCCCTGCGACAGTAGAACGTCTGGAATATGATCCAAACCGTTCAGCTAACATCGCTTTAGTGCTGTATGCTGATGGTGAACGTCGCTACATTCTGGCTCCAAAA
>NZ_MIIZ01001180.1:0-540 GCF_001743005.1 Shigella sp. FC1967
GGGGAAGGGAATGTTGAGCTCCTCGATGTGGACAAGCAGGCCTATACCCAGACCCATGACGAAATCTCTACACCAGCCATTGGCCCCGTCCTGGTGACTCAACATGCCATCGATCAGTATCAGGCCCGGATAACCTCTGGAGACCCCAAAAAACCGTGGGCCTCACTCGTTGGCCGCCTCCAGCATCCAGAGCTACAGGTCCAGCCTTTTGACGAGAAGGTGGCTCGCCATAAAGCCAGAAAGTATGGCCGCGTCGATAACGTGGAAGTCTGGGGCCACCGCGATTCCAAATTCAAGTACCTCATGGTGATCAACGATGACAACAAGAAGCGCGTTCTCGTGACCGTGTTTGAACGAAATGAATAATGTGTTGACCTAAAGCGGAATAAAAAAAGGAGCCTGACGGCTCCTTTTTGCTAACCCTTATAATTGGGAATACCAACTATCCGGAAATTCCGGATAGTTCGATTTAAACCCCCGCGCATACGGGGCAGACTCTAGTTTTTCTTGCTCGATGATTTCATCTAACCTTTAACCCCC
>NZ_MIIZ01001181.1:0-532 GCF_001743005.1 Shigella sp. FC1967
ACGGCAGATAGGGACCGAACTGTCTCACGACGTTCTAAACCCAGCTCGCGTACCACTTTAAAGGCGAACAGCCATACCCTTGGGACCTACTTCAGCCCCAGGATGTGATGAGCCGACATCGAGGTGCCAAACACCGCCGTCGATATGAACTCTTGGGCGGTATCAGCCTGTTATCCCCGGAGTACCTTTTATCCGTTGAGCGATGGCCCTTCCATTCAGAACCACCGGATCACTAAGACCTACTTTCGTACCTGCTCGAGCCGTCACTCTCACAGTCAAGCTGGCTTATGCCTTTGCACTAACCGCATGATGTCCGACCATGCTTAGCCAACCTTCGTGCTCCTCCGTTACTCTTTAGGAGGAGACCGCCCCAGTCAAAACTACCCACCAGACACGGTCCCCGATCCAGATTATGGACCTAGGTTAGAACATCAAACGTTAAAGGGTGGTATTTCAAGGTTGACTCCATGCAGACTGGCGTCCACACTTCATAGTCTCCCACCTATCCTACACATCAAGGCTCAATGTTCAG
>NZ_MIIZ01001182.1:0-530 GCF_001743005.1 Shigella sp. FC1967
TTTTCGGAGTTGATCCGCTGGGCAATAGAATGCGGAACTCCAGAACAATGTCAGCTTGTTTTAGCGTTATACCATTGCACAAACGATGATGATTATCAGGCGATGGGAATTCAGTTAAGCCGAAGTATTGATAATGCAAATGTCAGTCCGATCATCTTTTTCACAGGTAAAAATCAACGGTTATTAGGTGATTTTTCGATGCTAAAACAGCTCGAAGAAAAGGTGCGCTGACGTTAGGTTTACCTATTATTTTATGTATTATCCTATCTATTATTCTATCTCTTATTTTATCTATTTCGTCTGTAATAGGTAGAATAATACATAGAATAAGATACAGAATAATAGATAGACACAAGATGACGTTGTGTTATTTCTTACCCATTAATCCACCTGTTATTCTACCTATTACTTTACCCGTTATTGCACCCAATTTAGGTATAACGGGCAGAATAACGGGTGAAATAATGGGTAGAATCATAGTTTTACTAACTTGCACCCCATGATACTTTCAGTATCAATGCCACTCATTT
>NZ_MIIZ01001183.1:0-526 GCF_001743005.1 Shigella sp. FC1967
GAGACGTTGGCTTCTGAAACCGCAGACATGCCACTACATGTACAAACAGACCGAATTATTCGTGATTCAGGTTTAAAAGCGATGTATGAGCAGGAAAAAGGTGAAAAAGCGCAAGCCCGTATTGAAAACTTAGAAGAACTGGTCACGGCGACTCGCCAATTTAGCTATCAAGATGAAGACGAAGATTTAATGCCATTACAAGCGTTTCTTTCGCATGCCGCATTAGAATCAGGCGAAAGCCAGGCGGATGCGTATCAAGATGCCGTACAGTTAATGACGCTTCATTCGGCTAAAGGGCTCGAATTTTCACAAGTCTTTTATTGTGGGTGTCGAAGAAGGCATGTTCCCAAGTCAAATGTCGCTAGATGAAGGTGGACGTTTAGAAGAAGAGCGTCGCTTGGCTTATGTTGGTGTCACGCGAGCAATGAAAAAGTTAACACTCACTTATGCTGAAAATCGTCGTTTATATGGAAAAGAAGTCAGTCATCGACCTTCTCGTTTTATTGGCGAATTACCTAAAGAGTGT
>NZ_MIIZ01001184.1:0-522 GCF_001743005.1 Shigella sp. FC1967
AAGGCGAGTGTCATGAGCGAACAACAGCAATTCTAGGCGGACAGCGCGCAGTAAGCGCAGCATACTTAAGTATGTGAGCATTACGAGCACTGCCCAACAACGAATTGATGCTTGTGTAGCCATGACCTTTAAAGTCGTCTTCGAGAGAAACATCTTCGGGTTGTGAGGTTAAGCGAATAAGCGTACACGGTGGATGCCTAGGCAATCAGAGGCGATGAAGGACGTGCTAATCTGCGATAAGCGTCGGTAAGGTGATATGAACCGTTATACCCGACGATTTCCGAATGGGGGAAACCCAATATCCTATGGATATTATCATTAACTGAATACATAGGTTAATGAGGCGAACCGGGAGAACTGAAACATCTCAGTACCCCGAGGAAAAGAAATCAACCGAGATTCCCCTAGTAGCGGCGAGCGAACGGGGAGCAGCCCAGAGTCTTAATCAATGGCAGCATCAGGAGAACGGTCTGGAAAGTCCGGCAGTAAAGGGTGATAGCCCCGTATCCGAAGATACTGTTA
>NZ_MIIZ01001185.1:0-516 GCF_001743005.1 Shigella sp. FC1967
GAAAGTGAACCGTCACCGATTGCCATTGCTCCACTTCCCAACGACAATGCATTATCGCCTATTGCTGTACTTCTGTGGCCGATTGCGGTTGCATTTTCAGAAAGTGAACCGTCACCGATTGCCATTGCTCCACTTCCCAACGACAATGCATTATCGCCTATTGCTGTACTTCTGTGGCCGATTGCGGTTGCATTTTCACCTTCGGCTCCCGCATTAGCGCCAATCGCGGTTGATTGGTCCGAATGTGCCCATGTATTATATCCAAGCGCTGTCGATTCATTACCATCTGCTTTACTATTCCCACCTAATAAAGTGGTATTATTAGCATAAGAGAAAGTGGGTGAAAATAATATAATTACTAATAATTTAATCTTGAAATTTATATTCCAAATCATATCTACATTACTCCTAAATTAAAAAACCCATATATAGAGTAATATGTATTTTTATTTTTTACACCTTATATATTTTATAAAACCACTTAATATTTCTTAATGATTCTATTAAATATAAATA
>NZ_MIIZ01001186.1:0-515 GCF_001743005.1 Shigella sp. FC1967
CCATCATTTAAAAGAAAGCGTAATAGCTCACTGGTCGAGTCGGCCGCGCGGAAGATGTAACGGGGCTAAACCATGCACCGAAGCTGCGGCAGCGACACTATGTGTTGTTGGGTAGGGGAGCGTTCTGTAAGCCTGCGAAGGTGTACTGTGAGGTATGCTGGAGGTATCAGAAGTGCGAATGCTGACATAAGTAACGATAATGCGGGTGAAAAACCCGCACGCCGGAAGACCAAGGGTTCCTGTCCAACGTTAATCGGGGCAGGGTGAGTCGACCCCTAAGGCGAGGCTGAAAGCGTAGTCGATGGGAAACGGGTTAATATTCCCGTACTGGTGGTAACTGCGATGGGGGAACGGAGAAGGCTAGGTTGTCCGGGCGACGGTCGTCCCGGTTCAAGCATGTAGGCAGAGTGATTAGGCAAATCCGGTCACTTAATGCTGAGGTGTGATGACGAACCACTAAGGTGGTGAAGCAATTGATGCCCTGCTTCCAGGAAAAGCCTCTAAGCTTCAGGTTA
>NZ_MIIZ01001187.1:0-13768 GCF_001743005.1 Shigella sp. FC1967
ATATTATGCGGATACCCCAAATGGCCAAAAAATAACGCTTTTTCTTGAAGAAACGGGCATACCTTATCAGTTACATCGCATCGATATTAGTAAAGGTGATCAATTTAAACCTGAATTTTTAGCTATTTCTCCCAATAATAAAATTCCCGCTATTGTAGATAACACCCCTATTGATGGTGGTGAACCTATCTCTATTTTTGAATCAGGTGCTATTCTTATCTATCTAGCCGAAAAAAAGTGGTAAATTGCTCAGTCAAAATTTACGAGAAAAAACAACACAACTGCAATGGCTATTTTGGCAAGTGGGTGGATTTGGTCCCATGTTGGGACAAAATCATCACTTCACCCGCTATGCCACAGAAAAAAGTGCCTTATGCTATTAAACGTTATACTGAAGAAACACAGCGTCTATACAGCGTATTAGAGAAAAGGTTAGCGCAATCACCTTATCTTGGTGGAAAAGAGTACAGCATTGCGGATATCGCCACATATACATGGGCTCGTCTGCACGATCACCACAATATTGATTTGGCGAATTATCCAGCAATTAATAAATGGCTAAACAACATTAACCAGCGCCCAGCAACGAAAAAACTCTTTGGTTAATATAAGAAATTCATATATCAGGATGATAGTTATTCTTTATCAAGCAAGCAGATCAGGAGGATTGTGATGAAAATACTTATCACTGGTGGTACAGGGTTAATTGGCAAAGCATTAGTTTGTGAGCTCGCACTCGCTGATAACGATATTACGGTGCTTTCTCGTTCACCTCAAAAAGTTTATTCGCATTTTTGTAATGAAATCACCTGTTGGACTCAGCTCAACGATAAACAAAATCTTAATGAATTTGATGCCGTTATTAATCTTGCTGGAGAGCCTATTGCTGATAATCGTTGGACGCCTTCTCAAAAGCAAAAACTGGTTAATAGCCGTTGTCATTTAACCCAAAAATTGGTTGATTTGATTAAGGCTAGTGAGTCTCCTCCAGCGGTTTTTATTTCTGGCTCCGCAGTCGGTTTTTATGGTGATCAACGTGATACACGAGTCACAGAAGAGACGCCAGCAAATCCTGAATTTACTCATGAGCTTTGTGCAAAATGGGAACGGATCGCCCTTGAAGCTCAAACACCATTAACTCGTGTTTGCTTGTTGCGTACAGGGATCGTACTTTCAACCCTTGGTGGTGCACTGCCTAAAATGAGCAAGCCTTTTAAATTAGGATTAGGTGGTAAATTGGGAAGCGGAAAACAGTATATGCCGTGGATCCATATTGATGATATGGTTAGTGCAATTATTTTCTTGCTTAATACTCAAGATGCTAAAGGTGCTTTTAACTTAACAGCGCCTAATCCTGTACAAAATAAAGAGTTTACTCGCTTATTAGGAAAAACGTTTCATCGCCCAGCCTTAATGACCGTACCTGAAAGTATATTACGTTTAATTATGGGAGAAAGTGCCACATTGGTGTTAGGTGGGCAACAGGCAATCCCAGAAAAGCTACTTAATGCTGGCTTTGAATTTCGCTACCCTCATTTAGAAGAGGCACTAAAAGATATTATAACCACAGGAAAATAATCTCTTTTTATTTGGAATAGATATTCTACCTAATAAATACTCTAAATAATTCAAGATGTAGCTAGGCGACAAGTAAATGAGTCGCTAGGAGCATACACTAGTATGTCACTAGTGCGAATGAACTCAGTCAACAACGCTACACCTTGAAGTATGACGAACATACTTAACGAGTGGGCTTATCACCCTCCCACCGTTGAAACAAATCGTCAGGCAACTCAATCTCAAACTGATCAAGTACACGATTCACCGTTTGATTAACAATATCATCAATCGTTTTGGGCTGAAAATAAAATGCCGGTACTGGTGGCATAATCACAGCACCTAACTCAGCAGCTTGCGTCATTAATCGCAAATGACCTAAATGCAGTGGCGTTTCACGCACACATAGCACTAATTTACGTCCTTCTTTTAAGACCACATCCGCCGCACGAGTGACTAAGGTATCTGTATAGCTATGAACAATACCTGACAAACTTTTGATTGAGCAAGGTAATATGACCATTCCATTGACTCGGAATGAGCCTGAAGAGATCGATGCGCCAATATCGCGATCGTCATAAATCACATCCGCTAAAGCATGAATATCTTTTAGCGAATAATCTGTTTCTAATGAAATAGTACGGCGTGCAGCTTGGCTAATCACTAAATGTGTTTCAACTGACGGCACAGATTTTAGTATTTCTAATAAACGTATACCGTAAATTGCACCACTAGCACCTGTTAGCCCAACTATCAGCTTTTTCATTATAATCCTCAGAATATATACCTTTGTTAATCATTATGATGATTAACCCTCAAAAAACAAGCGTCGATGCAGAACACACTGGCATCGACGCTTTATAAGGGAGATATCTTACCGAAAAATTAGCCTTCGTTATAGATTTCCAAATTTTCTATTTCATTCTGATCACGAATTTTATGTTCATCATCACGACGTAGATTTTCTAAATAATCTAAATAATCTTGATCAATATCTTTCGTGATATAAACACCATCAAATACAGAACATTCAAACTGATTGATATCAGGGTTTTCTTCTTGTACTGCGGCGATTAAATCAGTGAGATCTTGGAAAATAAGCCCATCAGCACCAATTAATTTACGAATTTCATCCACTTCACGTCCATGAGCAATAAGCTCATTGGCATTTGGCATATCAATTCCATATACATTGGGGAAGCGAACTTCTGGCGCTGCTGAAGCAAAATAAACTTTCTTCGCGCCTGCTTCTCTTGCGAGTTCGACAATTTGCTCTGACGTTGTACCACGTACTATAGAATCATCAATCAACAGAACATTTTTATCACGAAACTCTGCGCGATTAGCATTCAGTTTACGTCTAACAGACTTACGACGCTCTTGCTGCCCCGGCATAATAAAGGTACGACCCACATAGCGATTTTTTACAAAGCCTTGGCGATAAGGTTTATTAAGAATATGGGCAATTTCTAACGCAATATCACAAGATGTTTCAGGAATGGGGATCACAACATCAATCTGTAAATCATCCCACTCTTTGGCAATTTTAGCGCCTAATTTCTGTCCCATACGTAAACGTGCATTATAGACTGAAATTTTATCGATAAAAGAATCAGGGCGAGCAAAGTAAACATACTCAAATAAACAAGGCATTAACTGTGGATTTTCGGCACATTGACGCGTAAAAAGTTGCCCTTGCTCTGTGATATAAATCGCTTCACCCGGTGCAACATCGCGTAAAAACTCAAAACCTAAAGTATCAAGCGCAACACTTTCAGATGCGACCATATATTCATAACGCCCCCCTTCTAAGGTACGTTTACCCAAGACTAAAGGACGAATACCAAAAGGATCACGAAAAGCTAACAAACCATGACCAATGATTAATGCAACACAAGCATAAGCACCACGGAGTTTTTTTATGCATTGCCGCAACGGCTGCAAAAATATTATCAGGCTCAAGTGGAAAATGGTCAAAACGGTCTAATTCATATGCCAATACATTAAGCAAGATTTCAGAATCAGAGGTGGTATTGATATGGCGACGCGCTGTTTCAAATAATTGGCGACGTAATAAATGCGCATTGGTTAAATTACCATTGTGCGCTAACGTAATACCAAAAGGTGAATTCACATAAAAAGGCTGCGCTTCTGATGCACTAGAACTACCCGCTGTTGGATAACGGACATGCCCTATCCCGATAGTACCTTTTAAACGCAACATATGACGGGTTTCGAACACATCTTTAACCAGTCCGTTCGCTTTGCGAAGACGGAAACCGTTGTTACCGTCTATCGTTGCAATGCCTGCTGCATCTTGACCTCGGTGTTGTAACACCGTTAACGCATCATAAATTGATTGGTTTACTGGATTAGCTCCAGCGATACCGACAATACCGCACATGAATAGATCCTCATCAGCCAGACGGAGAGGTTATATTCTCTCCGACACGAAACTTGACGCATTTTGTAGGTAGTCAAAGAACCACCTAATAATATGGTTGAATTGAGGAATAAGCTCAGAACGTTGCCAATCAGCGCTATCTGCCATAGGTGTAAATGCGCCTAAAACAAACAGTAATGCTGAGACTATCAGCACGCCTCTTAAAGCCCCGAAACAGACCCCCAATACACGATCTGTACCTGATAACCCTGTGCGTTGAACAAGAGAGCTAATCACATAATTCACAACAGCACCAACAATCAGTGTCGCAATAAATAACGTGACTATTGCAATCCCGTTACGAACCAGCTCATCTTCAAACCGGGTAAAATAGACGGCAAGATAAGGATAAAACTGACTAGCAACAAAGAAACCACAACCCCAGGTGATGAGTGACAATGCTTCACGAACAAAGCCACGGATCAGGCTCACTAATGCGGAAAAACCAATAATGGCAATGATGGCGTAATCTATCCAGACCATAAATTCTTTATCCAATAATGATGCTCCGCATTAATACGGAAGCATTCTAACAGAAAACGAAAACGTTTGCGTAATGCTAATTTTCGCTAATTTCAAAATAATTTACGGCGATATGAAAAATCATAATCGCCGCAATAAGTTAACGCTTTGTTACACAACTCATCTGATGACTCGTTTAGAAAAAATTAAGGCTTATATGCCCTTACCTCACCTTGTAAGCCCGTAAGCTCTTTTAAATGAGGCAGAATAGCCTGTAATTCTGACTTAGATGCACTAGGACCAATGTAAATTCGAGTCACTTGCCCTGAAACGGGGCGTGCGGGTATGGTATATACGGGATAACCTGAGAAATGCATTTTAGCAATAATCTCTTCTACCTTCGCCGCATTTTTCAATGCACCTAATTGAACAACCCAAGCCTCTCCCTTCGGTGGCTTAGTTTCTTGTACTGGTGGTGCGGGTGGTTGTACTGGTGGCGTAACCACAGCAGGAGGCACCTGCGTTGGCTGCTGTTGTGGTTGTTGTTCCGAGGGTTGAACAGGTACAACAGCAGGTGGTTCCGGTGTTGTCACCACAGATTGCTCCATGCCTGTCACTGCTTCAGAAATCATACCTTCAGATGCGCCTTCTGACGGTGTAGAAGGCACAGCAGTTTGTTCTATCGGTGCGATAGATTCTATTTCTTGCTCATCACCTGGTTTTGGTACTAAAGGAATAGAGGCGAACTGGTCTTCGTTATATTTCTTATCGCCGTCAAGCAGTGCAGGTAAAAAAAATAACCCCGACTGCCACCAATACAACGGCACCGACTAAGCGATTTTGAAATTTACTCGCCACCCACACTCTCCTTTTCCAAAAGTTCCATCACATGTGCAACAGTATGAAATGAGCCACAAACCACAACAATATCGTTAGAAGCAGCATCAGACATTGCTTGTTGCCATGCATTTTCAACACTATCGAATACCATTGGTTTCTCAAGATGCTGAGCTAACACATCAGCAGAAGCACCACGAAACTCATTAAGTGGAGCGACATACCAATGATCAGCCAATGGTGTTAAGCACGCCAATGTTCCTGCAATATCTTTATCACCCAGCATACCAACAACAATACGCACCTGAGTATCAGATTTTTGTGGTAATTGTGATAATTTTTCTGCTAAATATCCTGCCGCATGCGGATTATGAGCCACATCAAATATAACCAAAGGATGTTGAGAAATTACCTGAAAACGACCGGGTAATTGTGCACGAGACATACCTTCGACAATACTTTGCTGTGTTATTGCTTGGCTGACTTTGTCATCAGATTGGAGCAAGCAACGAATAACGCCCATTGCTGTCGCCGCATTAGCGAGTGGAATGTTCGGAATGGGTAAGGCATTAAATTCACAGTCAACACAACGCCAATGCCAGTGATCACCTTCAATAACAAAAGACCAATCCGTTCCTCGACGGAAAAGCTTAGCTTGTTTTTCATGGGCAACTTGGGCGATGGATTGAGGCATATCTGGCTCACCCACAACAGCATAGTGATTAGCTCGGAAAATGCCCGCTTTCTCATGACCAATATGCTCTCTATCCGCACCTAACCAATCCGTATGATCAAGTGCAATACTCGTGATAGCAGCAATATCCGCATCAACAATATTCGTCGCATCTAGTCGACCGCCTAATCCTACTTCAAGAATAACAACATCAAGTTGTGCTTGTTGAAATAACTTCAGCGCAGCCAACGTGCCATATTCAAAAAAGGTGAGTGAGATATCGCCTCTCGCTTGTTCAATTTCTGCAAAAACTTCGCAAAAAGCATCTTCGGAAAGCTCTTTTCCTTGAATACGAACACGTTCTGTATAACGAACAAGATGAGGGGAGCTATAAACGCCGACATTCAATCCTGATGCCATCAAGATTGACTCTAGCATATGACAAGTTGTGCCTTTTCCATTTGTGCCTGAGACAGTGATTACCTTAGACGCAGGGCGTAACACGTTTATTATTTTTCCTACCTTGCCTACTCGTTCTAACCCCATATCAATGGCGCTGGAGTGTAAATGTTCAAGATAAGAAAGCCACATCGACAAAGGTGATGTGGCTTTAGGCGCAGTGATGATATTAGACATCTTCTTTTTTATTCGTTTCGATGTTAATTTCTGGCTCGTTATCTGTAGACTCAATCTCATCAGCAATCATTTCTTCACCGATGATTTCATCTTCATTTTCATCTTCGACTAAATCATACTGAGTCAGCTTAGCCAGCAATTCAGCCAGCTCATCGCGCATTTCAGGACGGCGAATAATCATATCAATCGCCCCTTTTTCTAGCAGAAACTCACTACGTTGGAAACCAGCAGGTAGTTTTTCACGTACTGTTTGTTCAATAACCCGAGGGCCTGCAAAACCGATCAGCGCTTTAGGTTCAGCAACATTGATATCACCTAACATCGCTAAACTAGCAGAAACGCCGCCCATCGTAGGGTCAGTCATAACTGAAATATAAGGTAAACCACGTTCTTGCATTTTTGCTAATGCGGCACTGGTTTTTGCCATTTGCATTAATGACATCAGCGCTTCTTGCATACGCGCGCCACCACTTGCCGAGAAGCAAACTAATGGGCAGTTATCTTCTAGTGCTTGTTCAACCGCACGCACAAAACGGGCACCTACAACAGATGCCATTGAACCACCCATAAACGCAAATTCAAAGGATGCAGCAACAATAGGCATTTTTTTCAGCGTACCTTTCATCACGATCAATGCGTCTTTTTCTTGCGTTTGTTTTTGGGCTGCGCTGATTCTGTCTTTATATTTTTTAGAGTCGCGAAATTTCAGAATATCTTTAGGTTCTAATTCGCTACCTAATTCTGTTGTACTTCCTGTATCAAGGAAAGTCTCAAGGCGACGGCGCGCTGAAATGCGCATATGGTGATCACATTTAGGGCAAACCTCTAAATTGCGCTCTAATTCTGCGCGATAGAGTACCTGCCCACAGCTGTCACATTTAGTCCAAACCCCTTCAGGGATATTAGCTTTACGTGAACTTGTGATAGTGCTTTTGTTTAGAATTTTTTTCAATCCAGCTCATTAATGGACCTTTTCGTCTGAATCTGACCTTCGCCAGTAAAATTATTGTTAGCGTATCAACCACAATGCACTGGCTGTGTGGTTAGCAAAGTTTATGATGATACCGCTTACTGAATTTCAGCGCATCTCTTTATTATGGCTATTCTACGGCAAAAAACTGATGATAACTGCTCAAACCTCTTTGTTATCATTTTCTTTCTTTGCTTTTGCACTCGCTCTGCGGTGGCGTAAGATCTCAATAACGCCCGGTAAAATAGAAATAACAATAATGGCAACAATTAGCAATTTTAAGTTCTTTTGAACTATATCTAAGTCACCAAAAAAGTATCCGGCATAAGTAAATAACAGCACCCATGCAATTGCCCCAGTAACATTATAAAAGGCAAAGTGACGATATGACATTTTACCCATTCCTGCAACGAATGGCGCAAAAGTTCGGATAATCGGCACAAATCTTGCCAAAATTATTGCTTTACCACCATGCTTTTCATAAAAAGCATGGGTTTTATCTAGGTATTCACGTCGGAAAATCTTTGAATCAGGTTTACTAAATAGCTTTTCACCAAAAAGTCGCCCAATGGAATAGTTAACGGCATCACCTAAAATAGCGGCGCAAAGTAACAGTAAAACAATAATATGAACATTCACATCATTGGTTTCTAACGAAGCTAAAGCACCAGCAACAAATAATAAAGAGTCTCCGGGTAAGAACGGTGTTACGACCAACCCTGTTTCACAAAAAACAATCAGAAACAAAATGGCATAAACCCATGTTCCATATTGTGCGACAAGCTCTGCTAAATGCGCATCAATATGCAAAATAAAATCAACAAGAAATTTAATTAAATCAACAAATTGTGTTAATATTTCCATAAATCCTCAGAAAACGGGGTGTTCTTATGATTGAGATATCTCAATAGGATTATCCGCTAAAAATAGTGGACCCATTGCAGGTTTTGGTAATTCAAAATGATCAGGATAATCCACAGAGACTAAATACAATCCATTTGCTTTCGCTGTGGCTGCAGCTTTAGTTCTGTCTTTTAAGGCTAATAATTCAGCCATCCAAGTAATATCCTGATTGCCACACCCTATTTCTAAAAGGCTGCCAACAATATTTCTCACCATATGATGAACAAATGCATTTGCTTTAATATCCACAACAACATAGTCACCATATCGAGAAACATTGACATGCATAACGTTACGCCAAGGCGTTCGTGATTGACATTGAACAGCTCTAAAAGAAGTAAAATCATTTTCACCCAGTAAACATTGCGCTGCTTGATGCATACGTTCAACGTCTAGAGGGTAATGAAAATGTGTCACGCCAGATGACAAGATAGCGGGACGATAACGATGATTAAAAATCACATAGCGATAACGTCTTGCTGTTGCGCTAAAGCGGGCATGAAAATCATCAGAAACGGTTTTTACCCAACGTACAGCAATATCCGCAGGTAAATGTGTGTTAACACCCATTGTCCATGCCGGATCTTTGCGGTGCGCCGTCGTTTCAAAATGGACAACTTGCCCTGTTGCATGTACGCCAGCGTCGGTTCTCCCCGCACAAAACACAGATATAGGTTCATTAGCAACTTGTGAAAGTGCTTTTTCTAGCCGTTCTTGTACACTGCGCACTTCATTTTGGCGTTGCCAACCATAATAACGGCTACCATCATATTCAACGCCTAAAGCAATTTTGATTGTTGTGCTTTCAGACGTCACCGCTGACTCCGTCAAGGGGTGTTCTGTCATTTCAGCACTCACTTGCGCATTCATTAGTAAAACTGCTCCTGCATTAATTGCTCTGCGACTTCAACAGCCATTAATGCCCCACCAAAGCGCACGTTATCTGCTACTGACCAAAATTGTAAAGCTTCAGGCATACCATAATCATTACGGAAACAGCCTAAATTTAAACTCACATTACCAGATGCATCAGTGACTTGAGTTGGAAAGTCATTTTCATCACTAATATTAATCTCTTCATTTTCTTGTAATGTTTCACGCGCTTCATCACTTCCCATTGGGCGTGAGGTTTCTAATTGTACTGACTGTGCATTACCATAGAAAACCGGTGCTTGCAGTGTAGTAACGGAGATTGGCAAGCCTTCATCTTGTAAAATTTTACGAATTTGGTCAACCATGCGACGCTCTTCTTGTATAGCGCCTTCGTCATCAACCATTAAAGGTAAAATGTTAAATGCTAACTGCTTATTAAAGCGACCTAATTCAGGCGGAATACCGTTAAGTAAACGAGCACTTTGCCCTGCCAGTTCATCTACGGCTTGTTTTCCAAAACGAGAAACAGACATTAAATTTGTCACACTAAGGCGTGTTAAGCCTGCGGATTCTGTTAAGGGATTAATGGCACGTAATAATTGGCTCACCATGCTATCAGCAATTGAAACAATATTACGAGTACGATATTCCGCTAACATTGCACTATTCACACCAGGAACAACCAACGGGACATCCCAATCCATTGCAAAGATGCCACTACAATCAATGACGATACAGCCAGCATCAGCGGCTTGTTGTGCATATTGCACACTGATTTCTGTCGGTGCTGCAAAAAAAGCTAATTGAATATCAGCCCACTCGATATTGTGAATACCTTGAACCGCAACACTTTTGCTGTTTACTCGCACTGATTTTCCAATGCTATCTTCACTTGCGATTGCGGTTAATTCACCAATGGGAAATTCACGCTCTTGTAGCAGTTCTAAAATCGCTTCACCAACAGCGCCTGTTGCACCAACAACTGCAATATTCCAACCTTCTCCCATAAGATATCCTCCAATACCATAAAAATTTTTAAATAATATTTTGCTTTATTTATGTGTTGCACTTTTATATGTAGCGCTAAAGCCAATTGCATTTAATGTATCAGCCGTGGTTTGATGGTCACAAATAACGTGTAGTGAAGACCATTCACGACGTACAGGGTAAAATTTGCGTAACTTATCAAACTCCCCTTTTATTCCTGCTACTTTTCGTAATGGAGCATCATCACGGCGTACATCATAAACAAGATGAATAAGTTGTTTTAAAAGTGTTTGTGTTAACTCACCTTGTACTGAAATGGTGGAAATAGTCGGTGCAGGCAACAGCGTTGATAATTCAACTTGTTGAGGCTGCCCAATAAAATCACAATAAGCTTCAAAAACTTGAGTTGTACCACGCGCCTTACCTTCTAAGGTATAACCAGCAATATGTGGTGTTCCTATATCAACTTTATTTAATAATTCAATAGAGAGATCAGGCTCAGGCTCCCAAACATCCAATACAACGCGTAAAGATTTACCTTTTTCGAGCACTGATAATAATGCTTGATTATCAATGACCTCGCCACGGCTCGCATTAATTAAAATACGTCCTTCAGGTAATTTTTCGAGATTGCTCTCATTCATTAAATGATAACTTTGATATAAGCCTGATTTATTGAGAGGTGTATGGAAAGTTAGAATATCTGCTTTTTCTAACAATGTTTCCAATGGATGAAACGCTTCGTCATCACCATTATCAGCTCTTGGTGGATCACAAAGTAAAACATTGACCCCCAACGCACGAAGCCGTGTTGCTAATCGACCACCTACATTTCCTACACCAACAATACCGACAACTTTATCAGTTAATTGAAAGCTATCTTGTTCTGCTAGCATCATCAGCGCAGAAAACACATATTCGACAACCGCGATAGCATTACAACCAGGGGCTGATGAAAAACCAATTTGTTGCTGTTCTAGCCATGCAATATCGACATGATCGAAACCCGCCGTCGCAGTTCCAACAAATTTTACTGGCTTGCCCGATAATAAGGATTCATTGACTTTAGTAATTGATCTCACCATTAAGGCATCAGAATCATTAAGCTCATCAGTAGGTAATGGGCGACCAGAAACAGCTTTTACCTCACCTAATTGGCGGAAAAGTTGTTCCGCATAAGGCATATTTTCATCAACCAGAATTTTCACGGTGTTATCTCACTGATTTGGTATTTATATGTATAAACAATCAATCGAAAAATAAAATTAAGCGGTCTATTTTGCCACTTATTCATAACAAAGCCTATTATTGACAGTAAAATCCGCCTAGATTTTAAGTAAATATATGAAAAGAGTGCTTAACAATTGGGTAATCGACGGAAACGTTCCGGTGTTGTGCCAGCAAATTGTTGAAACATCGCAATAAATGAAGACGAAGAGCTATACCCCACATCAAATGCAATTTCATTCACGCTTTTCCCTTGCTCTAATAAAGAAATTGCATGTAAAAAGCGTAAGCGCTTCCGCCATTCACTAAATGACATACCTAATTCTTGTTGGCAACGGCGTGAAAGCGTTCTTTCTGAGGTATAACGTTTTTTAGCCCATTCTTCTAGTGAGGTATTATCTGCTGGATTTTGCTCTAATACAGAAAGTATGGGAGCAAGTAATTTATCTTTAGAAGACGGTAAATAAGTATGATGTATTGGCGAAGCTTTAAGTTGATCAATCAGTACTTGAGCTAAGCGAAAATCTTCTTCTGTTTGTGGTTTACATACACCACGATGAAAAAAAGTCAGAAAATATGGTTGAAAAAAATAGCACTTTAATTGAATCAAACAAGGTTTATCTAATAATCCATCGCACCAACTTGGTGCGATATCTAGCACTTTAAAAGAGAGTGTTTTTTTTATTGTAACTGGCATGCCCTACATTTTTGGGGGATCCATACACTAAATTCTGGTGGTGCTAAAAAACCGCTGTCCTCCAGCTTCTAAATCCATAACACCAGAAATCACATAAAGTAACTGGCCAAAATCATGTTGATGATAAACAAACTCTGTTTCAGCTAACAGTTGCTCATCACGGAATCGAACTGTATCTGGATCAGATAATAACCATTGCATTTTTTGTTGTTCAATTGTCATTTTTATGTTGTTCTCTTGTCATGTTGTCTTTATTGGCCTATCTGTTGTCTGGTTTTCATTATATATATCTAATCAGACAGGCTTACAATAGCCGCCTGGTTTAAAAATAGATGTGAGAACAATGAAAAACGCAATTTTTCCGCTTTTAGCGGTGTTAATCTGGTCAATTAATGCAGTCGTCAATAAAGCAGCCGCGTCTGTTATCGATCCTGCTGCAATCTCTTTTTATCGTTGGTTCCTCGCCTTTTTAATTATGACACCTTTTTTGATCATGCCCGTTTGGCATCATCGTAAAACCGTCAAACAGTATTGGTGGAAATTATTTATTCTTGGTGCATTAGGGATGGTGATGTACCAAAGTTTGGCTTATTATGCCGCGCATTATGTTAGTGCAACATTTATGGGGATCCTAAACTCTCTTATCCCATTATTAACCGTTATTATTAGTATTTTTGTTTTACGTGTTGTACCTACGGTAGGTATTGTTTTAGGCACAGTGCTTTCAATTAGTGGCTTAGTTTGGTTAATTAGCCGAGGCGAACCTTCTCAGTTACTTTCCCAAGGTTTGGGGTATGGTGAGCTGATGATGTTTATTGCTTCGGCATCATATGCCCTTTATGGTGTATTAACAAAACGATGGTCAATAACCCTACCTAACTGGCAATCACTTTATGTACAAATTGGATTTGGTGTTCTGTTATTACTGCCAAACTTCTTTCTTGCCGACAATGTTGCGTTAACAAAAGATAATATTGGATTAGTTATCTTCGCAGGTATCGGAGCTTCTATTCTTGCGCCTTATCTGTGGATTTTAGGTGTGATGAAGTTAGGCGCAAATACGACCTCTATTTTTATGAACCTAATGCCGTTATTTACCGCAATGATTGCTATCGCGCTTCTCGGTGAAGAAATGCATAGTTATCACTTAGTAGGTGGTGGGATTGTGTTACTCGGTGTGCTCTTAGTTCAACAACTTAGAACACCGCTGAATTTCCGACGTCAGCCTGCCCAGAAAAAAGCAGATTGTCATCAGGAGATGTGAGTCAATGTCAAAAAGACTACAATAAAAAAAATGCCGGCTAAAGTATTAGCCGGTCACATTCATAATGTGAGGTTTTATAAATAAAACTGACACAAGAAATCAAAGTACAAAATATAAAGTAATACAAGTATCCGTGGCAAACATTACCAACTTTTATATTAAATAGCTCCTATTTATTTGTAATAAAAATAATCCAGATCAATTTTTTTCACGCTCTTTTTCTATTATTCCATTTTCCA
>NZ_MIIZ01001188.1:0-514 GCF_001743005.1 Shigella sp. FC1967
GCACTGTGATAACTGGCGCCGTGTTTCGTGGCTCCGATCTTTCTTGTGGGGAGTTTTCATCGTTTGATTGGTCTTTGGCTGATTTTACTGGTTGTGATTACGGTGGGCGCTTGGCGAGCTTGATGCAAGGCGAATTAATTTAGATGGAGTGAAGTTGGATGGAGAGCAGGCGCTTCAGCTTGTTGAGAGTTTAGGTGTTATTGTTCACCGATAAAATCTAGGTAAAAAAACGCCTAATGCCCCCAATGTGGTACTAATCAAAACGGAGCGAAGCGACATCTTCATCTTGTCTTTGCTTTTCTCCATGATCAGTTATTGGGTCATGGTCTCTTAGCTCGTTAATCTGGCTAAGTTTGGTTAGGTTGGGCTTCTTTCGACACTTCGCAATCCAAGAAATCCCTAGTCCGTTGATTGGTGCTCTTATCAGGTACGCACTGTAATCTTTCGATACCGCAGCGTGATTCGGAGGTAGAGCCGGAATTTCGTTTTCCGGTACGTTTTACTACCACAATTT
>NZ_MIIZ01001189.1:0-512 GCF_001743005.1 Shigella sp. FC1967
GGGGGCTGAGAAGAATGAAGAGGACATTGCCAATGGCAAAGGGAAAAGCGGCCAGAACAGAGTGCGTTGCCCAGAGTATCGGTGGGCGCAATAACAGCGCCAGATGTTCAAACCATGTTTTATAGCAACACCTCTTTGGGGGCGGAATTATGTTTTTTTGATAACAAAGTAGAATCTCACTCGCTCGTAATGGGAGCCAGCGGGAAGGGCAAATCGGTCTTGTCCGAACAAGTGCGGAAAAACGCGAGGCTGCGCGGTGATCTGCTGGTGGATACTGAGATGTACTGTGAAGGTCGAGGGTTGAAACCATACGAGCATGAGTACGCTCGTCGCTTAGTTCTGGGGCTAAGTGGACCGTTGCCGCGTGAACTGCGTGGGAAGCCGGTGACGGTTATCTCTGATGTGTCCAGACCAAAAAAGGTAAAGCGTCAGCCAAAGCAATTTGTTAAGACCGTAAATGGCGTCACCCTTGAACGCCAATTGGTGGCAGATGCAAGAGACCAGTTGGAAAT
>NZ_MIIZ01001190.1:0-510 GCF_001743005.1 Shigella sp. FC1967
GAAACTAAAAAGCCCGTTTTCCCACGTTTAAAAGTAAGCATGGCAGACAATCTAGCTATCATTGTGTCGGGATCAAAGTCATTGATGGCGCGATAAAAAATCCCCGAAAATCGCACCGATTGAAGCGCGTTTACATCGTGAAAATTACGGGGGGCGCTGAAAAAGTATCACACTGAGTCGCAGCGCAACCGGAAAAATACTATGCGTCACTACTCTGTGATGACGGGGTAGAAGCACCGGCAAAGCCAACATTGATATCAAATATCACGGGGGCTTGATGTGGGGGCTGAGTCATTACGCCATCAAATCAGACGGCAATAAGATTGCTAATCCGCGCCACCTTATCAATGCCAGCCGTCACCTACGTCGAAAACAAAAAAGCCTTATCTCGCAAGCAAAAAGGGAGTGCTAATCGCCGTAAAGCCCGAATACAGCTTGCAGGTGTACACGAACGGGTAGCCAATGCCCGTGCTGATTTTCAACACAAACTCTCTCGTGCAATTGTTGACG
>NZ_MIIZ01001191.1:0-508 GCF_001743005.1 Shigella sp. FC1967
AAAACACCCAAATCTACGCTGAAAGTTTAGAACGGTTTTGCGGGCTTCTGAGTGCGTTTTTAACATCGTGCAAACTGACAAGTAAAACGATGCGAAATCGCTGAAAGTCACAAACTTGTTTTGTGGCAAGAAGCGATTTGACCAACCGAGTAAAACGAGGGCGGTAGGCTTTTTGTTTTTATCCTGATGAGCGTCCAGCGAAGAAAGGGAAAAACAGGGGGAGCCGAAACGAAATGACACGCCCCCAGCGATGGCAAGTGAACCCCAGTGAACGTGTTTCGTTTTGGGGGCAAAGCCCCCCGTCAAGCGAAGCGTCTGACCACCACATTTTTGAGCGACCAAATACAGGGGCGAAAAAAAGGGGGGTGGTCAGACGAACGCAGTGAGTTTGACGGGTTGGGTGAATGGTTTTTTTTCTCAGGCGTCCAGCCGAAGAAAATAGCCAGAGGGCGGAGCCTTATGTCATTCATTTTCGTCCAGAAAATGAGTGGCATTGATACTGAAAGTA
>NZ_MIIZ01001192.1:0-507 GCF_001743005.1 Shigella sp. FC1967
ATCAATCGCATAAACAGGCGCCAACTCAGGTAAGCCCGCCATGGCCTGTAATTTTTGATAAGCACCTAACTTTGATGAATTCGAGAAATTTAAACTTTTTAGACATTGATTCCAGTAGTATCACACCCGCCTGCACTTTTATCACTGAGTTTCTCTTGATGTTGTTGTGTCACTAGAGCATCAAAGGTGCGGATCACTTTTTAAATGAAAAGAAGCACTGATCCACATTGCGTAGGCATACACTAATTCTTTGCAAACATAAGTGCCCTGGTTATATCCACCAGCGACTGTCATAATGGGCGCTCCTGTGATCTCAGGAGCGGTCGAAATTTCATCAATTAACTCTTTAGTTTGGGCCAGTGAACTCCAATTTGATGGTTGGTGTCGTTTTTCACCACCCGATACTCGATGTAAATCATTTAAACAATAACGACCGGCTACATCTCTACGAACCTGAAAACCATCAATAACAATTAATCCATTCATGCTATTTCTCTCCACTTTTAC
>NZ_MIIZ01001193.1:0-507 GCF_001743005.1 Shigella sp. FC1967
CCCCCGCTGGTGCGGGACGGACAACAACTGATCTACCTCCTCGAACGTCAGCTCACTTTAACCCCCACTTACGCGGGGCAGACCAGCAGATACGCTTGGTGGAGCTCCCTGTGTTTCTTTAACCCCCAACCATAAAGGGGAAGACATGAAAACAGTGTTTATGCTGCTGGCCCAGTACCTTTAACCCCCGCCAGAGCGGGGCGGACAACCCTGAAGACAACCCCACGCCCACAGCGCAACTTCAACCCCCGTACAAACGGGGCAGACTGTTGTCGCGGCTGCGGCAGAAAAGGCATCATTCTTCAACCCCCCGTACAAGCGGGGCGGACTCGATGAGAAAGCAGCCAGTCCAGCAGCTCATCCTTTAACCCCAGCGAAAACAGGGCAGACTAAAGATTAAACCTATGGGAGCGCTGCACGATACTTTAACCCCCGCTGGTGCGGGGCGGACTCAGCCATTACCTCCCCCGTGAAGGCAATTATCCTTTAACCCCCGCTCACGCGGGG
>NZ_MIIZ01001195.1:0-497 GCF_001743005.1 Shigella sp. FC1967
CTCGAACCCGCGACCCCCTGCGTGACAGGCAGGTATTCTAACCAACTGAACTACCGCTCCGCGTATTCTTTTGCGATTAATGTTATTTAACACTAATGCGTTAATTGATGCCTGGCAGTTCCCTACTCTCACATGGGGAGGCCCCACACTACCATCGGCGCTACAACGTTTCACTTCTGAGTTCGGCATGGGATCAGGTGGGACCGTTGCGCTATGGCCGCCAAGCAAATTCTGTTTTATTACTCGTCACTCACCCTTTAACGGTTCGTCACCAGTAATTATCAATCTTAAACAAGCTTACTTCATCGTTTCGTCTCTCTGACAAAACACCTTCGGTGTGTCAGGTTAAGCCTCACGGTTCATTAGTACTGGTTAGCTCAACGTATCGCTACGCTTACACACCCAGCCTATCAACGTCTTAGTCTTAAACGTTCCTTTAGGTCACTCTAGGTGACAGGGAAGACTCATCTCGAGGCAAGTTTCCCGCTTAGATGCTT
>NZ_MIIZ01001196.1:0-495 GCF_001743005.1 Shigella sp. FC1967
GTAATACGGAGGGTGCAAGCGTTAATCGGAATTACTGGGCGTAAAGCGCACGCAGGCGGTCAATTAAGTCAGATGTGAAAGCCCCGAGCTTAACTTGGGAATTGCATCTGAAACTGGTTGGCTAGAGTCTTGTAGAGGGGGGGTAGAATTCCACGTGTAGCGGTGAAAATGCGTAGAGATGTGGAGGAATACCGGTGGCGAAGGCGGCCCCCTGGACAAAGACTGACGCTCAGGTGCGAAAGCGTGGGGAGCAAACAGGATTAGATACCCTGGTAGTCCACGCTGTAAACGATGTCGATTTAGAGGTTGTGGTCTTGAACCGTGGCTTCTGGAGCTAACGCGTTAAATCGACGCCTGGGGAGTACGGCCGCAAGGTTAAAACTCAAATGAATTGACGGGGGCCCGCACAAGCGGTGGAGCATGTGGTTTAATTCGATGCAACGCGAAGAACCTTACCTACTCTTGACATCCAGCGAATCCTTTAGAGATAGAGGA
>NZ_MIIZ01001197.1:0-494 GCF_001743005.1 Shigella sp. FC1967
ATATGTGGGAACGTTGCACGGTTAAAGGGGGCCGCACATGAAAACGATAAAGCGGTTCATCGTATGGGTGAATTACGGTCTTGAGGGTTGGAGCATTTTCGGATCGAGCGATGACTGGGATGAAGCGGTATCCATCCGTTCAGAAGCGATAGATGGATGCAATATTGACGAGGAAGACATCATCTTGGCAGAAAACAAAAACGAGCTGGTGGTAAAACCTGCGGCCAAGCAAATGACGGAGTGGCACCGGGAACTGGAAGCCGTCCTTATGACCTTGGATGACTGCCAGATGGAATGTGACGGTATGACATGGGCAGTAAGCCACCTACTCAATGAAGCGGGTGTACCTCATGACTGCATGTATGGCTTTGTGCGAAACGAACAGACCAAGGACATCGTGACACCGCATTTCTGGGTTGTCCTGGATGATGGGTGGCTGGTGGATCTGAGGCTACGCATGTGGCTTGGCGATCACGACAACATTCCTCACGGGG
>NZ_MIIZ01001198.1:0-13718 GCF_001743005.1 Shigella sp. FC1967
TTTCGTTTCTTAAATTCGTATCAAATTCAAACGGCTCTTCTCACTTTATTGAAATTTATAAAATTACATTCACATCTAATAGTCTACGGCGTTAAGATTGTTAACTATACTACTTAGGCAAGATTATAAGTGTTATAGGGTAATTATCTATTTATCGTCAAGGTCGAGATTATGAATGTAAAAGATATCATTCGTCATGAACCATTTGGAACATTGCTAGGCTATGCGCCGGGTGGTGTCGCGATTTACTCTTCAGATTACAGCAGTATTGATAAAGAAGACTATGCCGCTAATGATTCATTCCGTAGTTATATTGGTAATGAATATATGGGGCACAAGTGGCAGTGTGTTGAGTTTGCACGCCGTTTTCTCTATTTGCATTATGGCGCTGTATTTACTGATGTGGGAATGGCTTATGAGATCTTCTCACTGCGTTTTTTACGTAAAACCATCGATGACGATATATTACCATTACAAGCTTTTCCAAATGGTAGCAAACAACCGCCTGCTGTGGGCGCTTTGCTGATTTGGCAAGAAGGTGGAGAGTTTAAAGTAACAGGGCATGTTGCTGTGATTACTGAAGTGCTTAAAGATAAAATTCGTATTGCGGAACAAAATGTTATTCACACTAGATTACCAGCAGGGCAACAGTGGACTCGAGAATTACCCCTTAAAGAGACGAATAACGGTTATTTTATTCAAGATACCTTCGATAATACAACGCTACTAGGTTGGATGATCCAAACAGAGCCTAATGCTTATAGCCTTCCTCAACCTAAAATAATGCCAGAATTACTCAATATTCATGCTGAACAGCTTGATAATAAAGGTCAATTAGATGGCAAATGGTTAGATGAAAGTTCGCCTCTAGAAAAAGCTTACGTCGATGCGCAACATGGCCATATTATCAATCAAAATAGTTATGAATATTTCACCATTTCAGAAAGTGCAGAACAGGAACTTATTCGTGCAAGTAATGAAATGCATTTGATGTATTTGCATGCAACTGAAAAAGTGTTGAAAGACGATAAGTTACTGCGTTTATTCGATATTCCTGAAGTATTATGGCCTCGTATTCGTTTGTCATGGCAAAACAGACGCCATCAAATGATCACAGGACGATTAGATTTTTGTATGGATGAACGTGGTGTCAAAGTTTATGAATATAATGCTGACTCTGCCTCTTGCCATACAGAAGCAGGCTTAATCATCGAAAAATGGGCACAGAAAGGTGGAATTAAAGCGGGCTTTAATCCCGGCGAACGATTACTTGATGCATTAGCAGATGCTTGGAAACATTGTGATGCAAAACCTTTTGTGCATATTCTTCAAGATGATGATAGTGAAGAAGATTATCACGCTCTCTTTATGCAACAAGCACTGACTCAGGCAGGTTATCACAGTAAAATTCTACGTGGATTAGATGAGCTTCATTGGAATAGTCGTGGTCAATTGATTGATGCAGACAAGCGGGTTGTTGAATGCGTTTGGAAAACATGGGCTTGGGAAACGGCGTTAAACCAACTAAGAGAAGAGAGTGAGCAACAAGCACTTATCCCGATTCGGACAGGACATCCTGAAGGTGAAGTCCGCTTGGTTGATGTGCTTTTACGTCCTGAAATTACAGTTTTTGAACCGCTTTGGACGCTTATTCCTAGTAATAAAGCGATCCTACCTATTCTATGGCAATTGTTCCCTGATAACCCTTATTTATTAGATACGGATTTCACGGTGACACCGCGTCTTGCTCAAAGTGGTTATGCAGTTAAACCAATAGCGGGTCGTTGTGGTAGTAACATTGGGTTAGTTGATCACAAAGAGAATGTGTTAGATGAGACCAATGGCCAATTTGATCATCAAGAAAATATTTACCAAGAACTATGGTGCTTACCAAAAGTGGCAAATCGTTATATCCAAGTTTGCACCTTTACTGTTGGTGGGCATTATGGTGGTTGTTGTTTACGTTCAGATCCAACGTTAGTGATTAAAAAAGAGAGTGATATTGAACCGTTAATTGTGATTGAAGATAAACACTTTTTAGCTAAATAAGATCATAGACGTTAAGAATGAAGAAATAATAGACCCGCCTAATTGGCGGGTTTATTGTGAAAATAACGAGATCCTTAGTGAGAAATAGAATGATACAAAAATTTGAAACGCTTAGTGAATTATTAGCCTCGCTTTCAACTCTTGAATCTAATGAGTGGATTTATACGGAAATTACAACTTGGGATCGTGATCCTGATCGGGCAATTTTTTTATTACATTCCTTGGGATTATCTTCAAGAATTACCTGATGATGAGATTTATCTTGATGATGAAGATCTGGAAATGCCAAAAGTTGTTGAAGATAAAAATTTACGGGGCTGGATGGTCGTTTGTGATTTAGTGTTATTTTATCAAACCCAACAAGCTCAACAAAAAAACTTGCAGTGGGTTATTGAAGAAATTAACTATTATCGTGAGTATGATGCCTTTCGGTGTTTGAGTTAGATTTTAGTCTTAGTAATTAAATATCAAATTATTATAGTTAATTATTTGATATTTAATGATTTTATTTATGACTTTTTATTTTAATAGAGAATATTTTCAATATTGGGCCAATCATCGGCATAATGATCTGTCATTAATAAAAAACATTCGGCAATAGCGCGAGGTAAAGATTGATGTTCGACAGTGTCTTTTTCTAGTGAAGTGACAGACCATACTTTATTTTCTTGATGATAAGAGCATGACATTTGACAATCTTCTAATAAAGAAAGTGCATCCTCGGCATTTTTAAGTAAATCAAATATTGCCCCATCGGGATCTAAAGAGCTCCACACTTTTTCGGTTTCTGTATCAAATTCGATTTCATAGCCATAACGACGATAGATAGCGGTTAGGTTTATTTGAAAATCCGTGTAATGGCTATAACGATGAATCGGGGGCTGGTAGGTATCTGGCTCTTGGGATTGTCGATGATGGTTATAGTTTTGAATTTGTTTTTCACGAGCCTGAGCGCGTTGATAGCCTTCACCGCCAAATTCTAAAATACGCGCTTTACGATGAGCATCACTAAACTCAAGTACTGCCGGCCCATAATAGAGACCTTCTTCTGTTTGCACATCGAGAAGATCAACTAAAATATAATGTTTATCTTTTGCGATGTCGTTTTTATTTACGATTGTCAGCCCTGCGTATTCTGCAATGGCAATAAGTTGTCGTGTTGTGAATGTCATCTCTTTCATCGTATTTCCCTTAAGAAATTAAATTACATGCTTTCCCTAATTTGTTTTTTCAGCCACTGAATGAAAAGCTGTACTTTAGCATTATTCTTTTCATTTCGAGTGACAAGATAATAACGCTGAGCACATAAAAACTCACTATTATTAAAAGGAATAATTAATTCTTTACTAGCCAGTTGTTTTTGTACTAAACGTTTTCTGCCCATTGCCACGCCTGAGTGGTTAACTGCGGCAATAACAGCAAGATCAGAGCGATCAAAACAGATATTGCTACGATGAGGAAAAAGTGAAAGTCCCATATATTCACCCCAAGCTCGCCATTCGTCGAAATCAGAATTATTACTCCAAGCTTGTCTATCATGTAGCAAAGTACAATTAGAAAGATGATGAATTATTACCAATAAGTCTCATGTTTTTTAGCGTATTTAGGGCTACATACAGGAATAATAGATTCTGAAATTAAATCTTCGCAATATAGATTTTGCAGTGTCTTATCATCAAAATAGATTGCGAGATCAATACCATAACCTCGAAAGTTAATATCATCATTTCCTGTAAGTAGATTTAATTCAATAGATGGGTAACGCTCAGTAAAATCTGAAATACGAGGAACTAACCAACATTGGGCAATAGAGGGGCGTGAATATACGGTGAGAATACCCGAGATTTCTTGATTATGAATATCTAAAATTTCTTGGTTAATATCTTCGAGTGTTTTTTTTAAGTGCCCAATAAATGCGTTCACCTTCTTCTGTTAACTCTATTCGGCGATGAAAGCGGTTAAAGAGCTTAATGCCTAACTCTTCTTCTAATGTATTAATTCGGTGGCTAATGGCACTGGGGGTTAATGACAGTTCTTCTGCCGCTAAAGCGAATGAAAGATGGCGACCTGTTGCTTCAAAAGTGTGAAGTCTTGCTAATTGATAACTGGATAATCGTTTATTTCTTAAAATCACGTTAGAAGATTCAAACATTCTTTTATTCTCGTTTTGTTATTAATAGTAACGCTAATTAACAATCAAGCTAATGTTAAGATGAAATATCCGGCTATTCTTCATCATAATAGGGTTATTTGTGAATTTAATCACTTATTAGGGTTAATTGATTTCATCTTAGTGTAAATTTTAATCATTTGTAAGTATTAAATGATTAATATTCAATATGAATAACAATAAATAAAATATTTGGGATGGATATATGGATTCAACGTTATGGGTGCTAGGTACTCTTATAATGAGTATCTTGCTCATTGTTTTTACTATAATAAAATTTAAGTTTCACCCGTTTTTAGCGTTACTATTGGCGAGCTTCTTTGTGGGGACAGCAATGAAGATGAACCCTTTAGAAATGGTAAATGCGATTGAAAATGGTATTGGCGGTACGTTAGGGTTTTTAGCGGCAATTATCGGTTTAGGCACTATTCTGGGTAAGATGATGGAAATATCAGGTGCCGCAGAACGCATCGGTATTACATTACAAAAATGCCGTTGGTTATCTCCAGACGTTATTATGGTATTGGTTGGTCTTATTTGTGGTATTACACTCTTTGTTGAAGTGGGTGTGGTATTACTTATTCCTCTTGCTTTCTCAATTGCGAAAAAAACAAATACCTCATTATTAAAGTTAGCCATTCCACTATGTACAGCATTAATGGCCGTTCACTGTATTGTTCCTCCTCATCCTGCTGCACTATTCGTGACTAATGAATTAGGGGCAGATATGGGAACTGTTATTGTTGCAGGTCTTGCTGTTGGTTTAGTCGCGTCTTTAGTCGGTGGTCCTTTATTCTTAAAAATGTTAGGCGAGCGCTTACCATTTAAAACTGTGCCTGAAGAATTTTCTGATATGGAAATTCGTGAAGAAAAAGATTTACCTTCATTAGGTGCCACACTATTTACTGTTTTATTACCTATTGTTCTGATGCTGATAAAAACAGCCGCAGAATTAAATATGACTAAAGGTACATCGGTTTATACCGCATTACAGTTTATTGGTAACCCTATTACTGCGATGTTTATTGCCGCTTTTGTTGCTTATTATGTGTTAGGTATTCGCCGTAATATGGGCATGAATACGTTATTGAAGAAAACAGAAGATAGCTTTAGCTCTATTGCCAATATCTTATTAATTATTGGTGCGGGTGGGGCTTTTAATGGCATTTTAAAAGGTAGTGGTTTAAGTGAATCTTTAGCACTAATTCTTTCTAACTTAGATATGCATCCTATTTTATTGGCTTGGTTAGTCGCCATTATCCTTCATGCTGCAGTGGGTTCTGCAACCGTTGCAATGATGGGCGCGACGGCAATTGTTGCACCTTTAATGCCTTTATATCCAGACATTAGCCCTGAAATTATTACATTAGCAATTGGTTCAGGTGCTATTGGTTGTACCATCGTCACAGACTCACTGTTTTGGCTAGTCAAACAGTATTGTAATGCAACTTTAAGTGAAACTTTTCGTTTTTACAGTGTCGCGACCTTTATTGCCTCCTTTGTCGCATTAGGCGGTACATTTATGCTTTCTTTTGTCATATAAAAGAGAACGACTATGAGCCATATAGATATAAATAAATTAATCAGTCAGTTTCCACTCGTTCGTGACTTAGTGGACTTAAAAGAAGTGGTTTGGTTTAACCCAAAAGTGACCACCACTGACCAGGGACTTCCATATGTTGGTTTAACGCAAGATGATGTCATTGATGCGCAAGCACGACTACAACGTTTTGCACCTTATTTAGCTAAAGCATTTCCAGAAACAGCGGTTACTCAAGGAATTATTGAATCAGAAGTGGTTGATATTCCTAAAATGAAAATTGCGCTTGAACAGCGTTATAACACATCCATTAGCGGTCAGTTGCGTTTGAAAAAGGATAGTCATCTTCCTATTTCAGGTTCAATTAAAGCACGTGGTGGGATTTATGAAGTATTGACTCATGCTGAGAAATTGGCGATCAACGCGGGATTATTAAGTACAGATGATAATTATGAAAAATTATTTTCTGATAAATTCCGTGAATTCTTTAGCCAATACAGTATCGCCGTAGGCTCAACAGGCAACTTAGGTATGTCTATTGGGATCATGAGTGCGAAATTAGGCTTTAGCGTGAGTGTTCATATGTCTGCTGATGCACGTCAGTGGAAAAAAGATAAATTACGTTCTCATGGCGTTAATGTTGTTGAATATGAACAAGATTACAGTATTGCGGTAGAAGAAGGTCGCAAAGCAGCAGAGAAAGATCCTAACTGTTTCTTTATTGATGATGAAAACTCAAAAACATTGTTCTTGGGTTATGCCGTAGCGGGATTACGTTTAAAACGCCAATTTGAAGAACAAGGTGTTCGTGTCGATAGTGAACATCCTTTGTTTGTGTATCTGCCTTGTGGTGTTGGTGGTGGCCCTGGGGGGGTTGCTTTTGGGTTAAAACTGGCATTTGGTGATGCAGTACACTGTTTATTTGCAGAGCCTACACATTCACCTTGTATGTTATTGGGTGTTTACACTCAGTTACATGAAGGCATCTCTGTACAAGAGATGGGCATCGATAACGTCACTGCCGCTGATGGTCTTGCTGTTGGCCGTGCATCAGGCTTTGTTGGTCGAGCAATGGAGCGGTTAATTGATGGTTATTACACTATCGATGACCAAGCGCTTTATGACTTACTCAGCTTATTAAATAAAGAAGAAGGGATTAAATTAGAACCGTCGGCTTTAGCGGGAATGGTCGGTGCTGTACATGTCACTCAAGCTAAAGATTATCTGCAAGGTTTATCACTAGATAGTCAAAAAATGCAAAATGCAACGCATTTAGTATGGGCAACGGGAGGAGGGATGGTACCTGCGGATGAAATGCAAAAATATCTCGCTCAAGGGAAATAGCATGTAGAGCGAAGGCGGTCATCTTTTGTTCTGATAGCCTTTTAAAAAATAAAGGGAATAGTACAGGTATCTTGGATCGTTATCTAAAACAATAATAGCGTAGCCATGTGTTATACCAAGTGTTACATCAAACATTCACACCAGGATGTCACACCAGGGAAAATGTCGTAGTATTATTATAAAAAGAGGCACCCAATGGGTGCCTCAATTACTATTTTTGTAAAATTTCTATATTGCAATAGCGTTATTCTAAAATAAACATGCCATAAGGATGGATCTGCAAGTAATAACTATCACCAACATTGGGCTGAAGCTGTGTGGCATTGACTTGTAATAGTAAGGTTTGATTTTGCCATTCTACGGTCACTTCATATTGAGGCCCCATATAAGCGACATGGACAATTTTACATTGCTGACAGGCATCGCCTTGTTGAGATAAAGTGATAGCTTCAGGTCTCACTCCGACTCTAACTTCTGTTTTATTTGTATTAAACGTATCTGGCTTTGGCAAACGATATTGGAAGATATCAACATAATCAGCGCCCAATGTGGCTGGGAATAAGTTTGCATCTCCCATAAAACTTGCCATAAATTCAGACGCGGGTTGGCGATAAAGAGTTTGCGGTGAACCTAATTGCATTATCTTCCCTTTATTCATTACTAAAACCATATCAGAAACTGCAAAGGCTTCACTTTGGTCATGGGTGACATAAAGAGAGGTAATATTAAACTGTTGTTGTAACTCACGAATTTTCTCTCTCATACTACGACGTAAGTTAGCATCAAGGTTACTTAATGGCTCATCAAAAAGCAGCACTTTAGGTTTCAAAATTAACGCACGCGCTAAGGCGACACGTTGTTGCTGTCCACCCGATATTTGGTCAACAAAGCGGTCTTCAAAGCCCGCTAAATCCACCAGTTCTAAAGCTTCAGAGACACGTTGTTTAATTTCAGCTTTAGGACGTCCTAGCATTTTTAAGCCATAGCCAATATTTTCTCCCAAAGACATATGAGGGAAAAGGGCATAAGATTGAAATACCATACAGATATCACGTTGCTGGATAGAGCGGTCAGTCACATCTTCACCATCGATGAAAATTTTACCTTCTGTCGGTTTTTCTAACCCCGCCACTAAACGTAACACCGTTGTTTTACCGCAACCTGAAGGTCCTAATAATGAAACCATTTTGCCTTGTGGAATAGACAAACTGAGATCTTCAATTACTGTGTTAGTGCCAAAACGCTTAATGACATTTTTCAGTTCAACGAAATGTTGTTGTGTCATGATTTAGACTCCGTATTACTGTGCATTTTTGGCTTTAGAGCGTGAAACACGGGCTTCGCCAATCAAATAGTCAAATAAGAAAATAATTGCCAACATCACGACGATTAAAATTGAGCCGTAGGCAATTGCGACGCCGTATTCACCATCTTCAACACGGTTTAAAATATACGCGGTGGCAACGCGTGTATCCGGTGTAACAAGGAAGACGATGGCACTGACAGTGGTAATGGCACGCACAAAGCTATAAATCAGTGCAGACAAAATAGCAGGGCGCAATAGTGGTAATAGCACATAGAAAATGGTTCTCATTGAGTTCGCTCTTAAACTTAGAGAAGCTTCATCAAGCGATTTATCAATTTGCCCTAATCCCGCAATACCTGCACGTATTCCCACGGGGACGTTACGCATTGTCATTGAGATAATGACAATTGCCGCCGTTCCCGTTAAATAGAACGGCGAGTCGTTAAACGCAAGAATATAAGAGACACCGGCGACGGTTCCTGGTACGGCGAAACAAAGCATTGTTGTGAACTCGATACTTTTTTTACCTTTAAAGTCTTGGCGTACCACAATATAGGCAATTAATAGTCCGAGAATTGCCGTAATCGGCGCTGCGATACCTGCATATAACAAGGTATCTAATAATGAAGGCCATGCCCCGTCATTCATTCCTTGACCAAATAGTTTGATAAAGTTATCAAGTGTTAAGGTGTAATCAACCCCCCAGTTAACGGTGAAACTACCGTAGAAAATACTGCCATAGAGCAGGATATTAAAAATAACCCAAATACCGAGAATGGTTGTGACAAACGCTATCAGTGAAGATGGAAGGGGTTGAACATCACCACGATAAGATTTACCAGAAACCGTGACATAAGAGCGTTTACCAATCCACATATACTGCACACAGAACACTAATAGTGAGAAAACTAAGAGTGACGCACCTAGTGTGCTGGCTGATTGATAATCCAGTTGAGAGCCAGTGATATAGAAGTAAATTTGTGTGGCAATAACGTCAAAGTTGCCCCCTAAAACCAAGGGATTACTAAAGTCAGCAAGAGATTGCACAATCACAATTAAAAATGCATTGGCTAATGCTGGCTTAAGTAACGGCATAAAAACATTAAAGAAGGTTTGATAGCGGTTGGCTCTTAACGTGTAAGACGCTTCTTCTAATGAAGGATGAATGGTTTTAATGGCACCATCTAAGATCATAAATGACATAGGGGTAAAGGCGAGCACTTGCGCTAACCAAATGCCCGTAAAGCCATATAACCAGTTGGTATTTTCAAGTCCTGCGTATGTGGCGAGGAACTCTGTCACATAACCTGAACGTCCCATCATCAATGTCACCCCTAAACCGACAACAAAGGGAGGAGTAACAATAGGTAAGATAGAAAATACACGACCAATAATTGCCGAGCGTACAGCAATACGAGATGTATAAATTGCTAGAATTAAACCAAAGAACGTACAACCTATCCCTACGGCAATAGAGAGTGCAATAGAGTTGAGCATCACTTGCACAATATGAGCTTGGCTTAAAATAGCGATAAACTCAAAAGGTGCAAAATTGCCTGCACTATCTTTAAACATCGGAATAAAAATAGCGATGCTAGGAAAGATAATAAAGACACCAATCAGCGCAACAACGGTGATTAAAGAGCCGATGACAAAGCTATCACCGCCTAGCCATTCAAGGCGTGTTAAGGCAGTTTTCATGATCATCCCCAAAGAAATAAAGAGGATGATCGCAGAATAACCTAAGCCCCGTCCTTCAAGGGTTGCACTGACTATCGCAATTAATGCACAAAATAGGGCAAAACTCGCGTCAAAATAGTGGCGAGCGCGATTTTCACGCTTAGGCGCAGTTAATGGGCGCAATAGCAGTAAACTCGGTAATAAAAACCAGAGCCAACTGATATTAACGTTACTCCAACCGTAAGCGGTGAGTAATTCATCTGCTGTTGAATCTAAAAGACCGTAGTCAAGGCTCCATGATGGTAGTAACGCAAATGCCATCCATGCAATTAGGATCCATAAAAATATGGGATCCCGCCTCTTTTTTTCAGGTAAAGCGAGTGTATGAGACATAAATCCCCCGAGAGTAAATGTATTTATTATTATGAGAAAAGAGAGCGAGAGACTATCTCGCTCTATTAATAGGTTATTTACCCATTTTTTACTTCGGTAACCCACTTATTAATCAACTCTTTACGCACTTCACTATCGCCATATTTATCCATGTCGTAGTTAATGAGTTTTAAGTCTGATAATTTCAGTGCCATAGGTGAAGATTCAGCCGAGGTATTGGTTAGAATTTGGTAAGATTTACCTTCTTTCCAGCTAATTTCCTGAGCTTCTTTTGAAAGTGTCCAATCTACGAATAATTTTGCGTTATCCATATTGCGGGCATTTTTAATGATACTGACACCACCGATTTCATAGCCTGTACCCTCACAAGGTGAAATTAATTCAAGTGGAGCACCATTTTCAACTTCTAATGAGTAATCATGTAGGAAGCCAATACCAATGGCAGCTTCACCACGCGCTGCATTTCGTGCGGGTGCAATACCTGATTTGGTGTATTGAGAGATATTTGTATTGATTTTCTTTAGGTAATCAAAGGCTTGTTCAGTACCCCATAATTGGTCAAAGGTTGCCAGTGCTGTGTAAGCGGTTCCTGAACTTTGTGGATCGGCAATTTGAATTTCACCTTTATATTCAGGTTTAATGAGATCTTTCCAGCACGTTGGAATGGCGATACCTTTTTCTTTTAAGCGATCTTTATTGACGCCAAAACCTAAAATACCAACATAGACCGCAGAAGAGTAGTTACCTTTACGTTTAGCGGGATCACGAAATTGTGGCATGATTTGATCGAGATTAGGAGAAACATAAGGCTCTAGCAGATCCATTTCACCCGCTTGTGAGTGAGGATCCATAGTACCACCATACCAAACGTCAGCTTGAGGATTACGTTTTTCAGCTTCGATTTTTGCCAAGGTACTTCCCGAACCATTACGAACGAAAGTCGTTTTCACATCATACTTTTCGGCAAAGGCTTTTGTTTCAGCTTCACACATTGCATTTGTCGCACTACAGTAAACGACTAAGCGGCCAGCCGCATTTGTTGATAAGCTAACCGCAGAAAGAGCAAGACCAGCCGCAACAAGTGTAGAGAGGGTTTTCAATTTCATGTTCAGAACCTTTTAAATGTGTCGTCATCGGAAAATGAAAGTGGACCAACTAAATGTTGTTGTTTGCTAACATCAGCAATCAACAACGGCATTAGTAAGAGTCCCATTAAGGCCGCAGCACTGGTTAATAATGCAAACATCCCAGTCCAACCATAATGCGCCATGACCTGACTTAATGGCCAACCTGCCATTGCCGCCCCTAAATAGGCAAACAATCCCAAGTAGCCTGTTACCGTGCCTGCCGCGTTTTTATGGCAATATTCTGTTGCAGCAAGCCCGATTAACATCTGTGGTCCGAACACAAAAAAACCGATACTAAAAAAACAGGCTGCGAGCAAAGCATAATGATGAATTGGAATTAACCAAAGTGCTGTTACAGCGGTAAAAAGCCCGAGTGAAAACAGCAATATCATTGGCGCTCGCTGGCCGCGGAATAATAAATCCGAGCCCCAGCCTGAACATAACGCCCCGAGTAACCCTCCCATCTCGAACAAAGAGAGAATGGCATTAGCACTCAATAAGTTGGCACCATGTGTTTCTGATAACCAGATATTTCCCCAATCGTTAATCGCCATGCGTATGAGATAAACTAAAATATAGGAAAAACCCAGTAACCAAATCATTCGGTTAAATAAAATGGTCTCTTTCAAAATAGTTAGCATAGGTTTAGGGGGTGAGGCCTGCTCTTGACGTAATTCAAAAACATCGCGCCGCCACACACCCACAGTAGGAAGTCCTTCCTCTGCGGGGGTCCCTTTTAATCGTACACACAACCATAGCCCAATGATGATGCCGATAATACCGGGCACAAACAGGGCGACTTGCCAACTATAATGCGTCGCTAGCCACGCAGTTAAAATGGGAAGACTCATCCCGCCAAGGTTAATTGAGATATTCCATAATCCCCACCAGAAACCACGTTCATTACGTGAATACCAGTGTGTTAACAACCTTGCACAAGGAGGCCATCCAAAGCCTTGAAAGAAACCATTTAGTGCCCAGACCAAAAGCAGTGCAGGAAATGAAAGACAATAGGCAAAAATAATATTCATAATGCCTGTCATCACTAATCCCACACCCATAAACCAGCGGTATCCCCATTTGTCATGGAAAACACCAGAAACAAATTTAGATAAACCGTAAGTGAGATAAAAAAGGCTGGCTATCCAACCGATATCCCCTTTATCTAAATTCAACTCAACTTGCATAATGGGCATCACAAAGTTGACGCTTTTACGTGTGAGATAGAAAGTGGCATAACCGATAATCATCGACAGCATTAAATTTTTGCGCCAAAAGTTATAGGTCTTATTAATTGATGCCGTATTTTCACCTGACATAACATCCTCTTTGATGTTGCAAATGTAAAAAAAATGTCGTGAAAAAGAATGAGATAAGGTTGTAGATGACTAAGAATTATTCTTAGTTTTCACTGTTTTCTTTTGAATTTGTGGGTAAGTTAACAATTATTTTCGTACCGTGATGGTTAATCACTTCCCATTCTCCGCCTAAAGCACGAATGCGTTCTTCTATGCCTCGTAATCCAAAGCCACTACTTTGTTGTACTGATAGTGAGGTTGGTAACATACCAACGCCATTATCACTAATAACTAGCCGTAAACAGGTTTTATTTTGAGTTAGTGAGATTTGGATATAGGTTGCGTTAGCATGTTTACTAATGTTGTTTAACAGTTCTTGTACTAAACGGTAGAGGGTAAAAATAATGGTTTCGTTTTCGGGCTCTTTCTCTAACGAGTAATTAAAATTACAGGTAATGCCGTTGTCATCAAAAGCAAATTCGTTGATTAAATGATGGAGCGCTTTTTCAAGCGACATTTCGTCTAAAACAGGAGGACGTAATTGTCTAAGTAATTGACGTGTAGATTGATGAATTTGTAGGGCGAGTCGTTCGATTTGCTCTCCGGTTTGGCGTGTTTTGTCGTTATCTGCTGTTTTTTTGATGAGCATCGATTGAATTTGAATGGCAGTAATATTCTGCCCAATTTCATCATGTAATTCGCGTGCAATAGCTTTTTTAACATCTTCTTCGGTATGAACCAGTTTTTCCATAAGATCACGACGAGCTTGCAACTCTTGTTCTAGGCGTAGACGGTAATGGCGTAAATTATG
>NZ_MIIZ01001199.1:0-493 GCF_001743005.1 Shigella sp. FC1967
TGTTGCTCCAGACACTCTCCGCCAGCTCCGGTAGGTTTCTGTTGATTTGGCATAGCCAACCAAGGCAGGAGCCAGCGTGTCGGACTCCTTCGTATTCAACTTCCCTTTTGCTGCCTTCGATACGAACTCAGCGATCACCGAAGCCAGCATGTCGGAGGTAAGGTGAAGCGGCAGCTTTATCGTGTCGAAGTCAGCCTGCTTGATGGTGAACAGGCGGATGTGATCGTTGCGGTAGTCACGCACATAGATGACATGACTCTCAAATGGGTTGGAGTGGTTAAAGGCATCCATACCCCAGCCTGCGGCCTCAAGATGTGCGTTTGATACTGACTTGTCGTAATCAAATTCCACGCTATTACTCTCCGTCTTGTCGTACAGGAACTTTCACATGTGAAAGTTTTCCGTCGGTCATGATGTCCAGGACGGCTTTGCCCAGTCTCATCCCTTTATGGTATTGAACCGGGTCTCCCTTGTAGAAAAATCCTGGCTCGTT
>NZ_MIIZ01001200.1:0-493 GCF_001743005.1 Shigella sp. FC1967
ACGCTGAAAGTTTAGAACGGTTTTGCGGGCTTCTGAGTGCGTTTTTAACATCGTGCAAACTGACAAGTAAAACGATGCGAAATCGCTGAAAGTCACAAACTTGTTTTGTGGCAAGAAGCGATTTGACCAACCGAGTAAAACGAGGGCGGTAGGCTTTTTGTTTTTATCCTGATGAGCGTCCAGCGAAGAAAGGGAAAAACAGGGGGAGCCGAAACGAAATGACACGCCCCAGCGATGGCAAGTGAACCCCAGTGAACGTGTTTCGTTTTGGGGGGCAAAGCCCCCCCGTCAAGCGAAGCGTCTGACCACCACATTTTTTGAGCGACCAAATACAGGGGCGAAAAAAGGGGGTGGTCAGACGAACGCAGTGAGTTTGACGGGCTTGGGTGAATGGTTTTTTTCTCAGGCGTCCAGCCGAAGAAAATAGCCAGAGGGCGGAGCCTTATGTCATTCATTTTCGTCCAGAAAATGAGTGGCATTGATACTGAAAGTA
>NZ_MIIZ01001201.1:0-492 GCF_001743005.1 Shigella sp. FC1967
TTAGCTACCGGGCAATGCCATTGGCATGACAACCCGAACACCAGTGGTGCGTTCACTCCGGTCCTCTCGTACTAGGAGCAACCCCTCTCAATCTTCCAACGCCCACGGCAGATAGGGACCGAACTGTCTCACGACGTTCTAAACCCAGCTCGCGTACCACTTTAAATGGCGAACAGCCATACCCTTGGGACCTACTTCAGCCCCCAGGATGTGATGAGCCGACATCGAGGTGCCAAACACCGCCGTCGATATGAACTCTTGGGCGGTATCAGCCTGTTATCCCCCGGAGTACCTTTTATCCGTTGAGCGATGGCCCTTCCATTCAGAACCACCGGATCACTAAGACCTACTTTCGTACCTGCTCGAGCCGTCACTCTCACAGTCAAGCTGGCTTATGCCTTTGCACTAACCGCATGATGTCCGACCATGCTTAGCCAACCTTCGTGCTCCTCCGTTACTCTTTAGGAGGAGACCGCCCCAGTCAAACTACCC
>NZ_MIIZ01001202.1:0-491 GCF_001743005.1 Shigella sp. FC1967
TTTTCATCGTTTGATTGGTCTTTGGCTGATTTTACTGGTTGTGATTTAACGGGTGGGGCGCTTGGCGAGCTTGATGCAAGGCGAATTAATTTAGATGGAGTGAAGTTGGATGGAGAGCAGGCGCTTCAGCTTGTTGAGAGTTTAGGTGTTATTGTTCACCGATAAAATCTAGGTAAAAAACGCCTAATGCCCCAATGTGGTACTAATCAAAAACGGAGCGAAGCGACATCTTCATCTTGTCTTTGCTTTTCTCCATGATCAGTTATTGGGTCATGGTCTCTTAGCTCGTTAATCTGGCTAAGTTTGGTTAGGTTGGGCTTCTTTCGACACTTCGCAATCCAAGAAATCCCTAGTCCGTTGATTGGTGCTCTTATCAGGTACGCACTGTAATCTTTCGATACCGCAGCGTGATTCGGAGGTAGAGCCGGAATTTCGTTTTCCGGTACGTTTTTACTACCACAATTTGCCTGTTTATCCTTTCGGAGACCGGG
>NZ_MIIZ01001203.1:0-489 GCF_001743005.1 Shigella sp. FC1967
TCCAGTTTTACCAGATGGACGCCTTTTTCTGCGGCTTTATATTCCAGCTTTGTGATAAAACCATGCCAGCCTGCATCACCGATAGCGCGAGCCAGACAGTGGTTTTTCATCATATTCGCCGATTTCAGTGTCTCGACAATTACCGCTTGGTTTTCGTCAACAATTGCACGAGAGAGTTTGTGTTGAAATCAGCACGGGCATTGGCTACCCGTTCGTGTACACCTGCAAGCTGTATTCGGGCTTTACGGCGATGAGCACTCCCTTTTTGCTTGCGAGATAAGGCTTTTTGTTTTCGACGTAGGTGACGGCTGGCATTGATAAGGTGGCGCGGATTAGCAATCTTATTGCCGTCTGATTTGATGGCGTAATGACTCAGCCCCACATCAAGCTCCGTGATATTTGATATCAATGTTGGCTTTGCCGGTGCTTCTACCCCGTCATCACAGAGTAGTGACGCATAGTATTTTCCGGTTGCGCTGCGGCTCAGTG
>NZ_MIIZ01001204.1:0-483 GCF_001743005.1 Shigella sp. FC1967
TATGCCGAGCGCTACTTCCAATCCTCACGGTACGCCAAGCGCTACCTCTGAAATTAATCCTGACACTCTTTCTGAATTGGAAAAGGCGGTAAATGCCTTCGCCACAGCTAACTAATCGGAGACATTATGTCTGATACAAATGAATTATTAAAAAATCTATCGGCAAAAATTGAAGAAGCCAATGGCAAATTTAATGCTAAAGCCGAAGAAGCCTTAAAAGAAGCGCAAAAAGTCGGTAGTTTAAGCACCGAAACTAAAGCAGCGGTAGATAAGATGGCAACCGAACTGAATGCATTGCGTGAATCTGAAAAAACACTCAAAGCTTCATTAGGTGAATTAGAGCAACATGTAGCACAAATGCCACTGAATAATGCGGTTCAGGCAGCCAAAACAATTGGTCAACAAGTCATTTCTGCAGATGTACTGAAAGAAATTAACTCTAGTATTCAATCAAGTAAGCGCATTTCTATTCCAGTGCAAGCC
>NZ_MIIZ01001205.1:0-481 GCF_001743005.1 Shigella sp. FC1967
CTAAGTTTTCGATTTCTTTGAGCATCAAACACTTTTAATTGAAGAGTTTGATCATGGCTCAGATTGAACGCTGGCGGCAGGCCTAACACATGCAAGTCGGGCGGTAACAGGAGAAAGCTTGCTTTCTTGCTGACGAGCGGCGGACGGGTGAGTAATGTATGGGGATCTGCCCGATAGAGGGGGATAACTACTGGAAACGGTGGCTAATACCGCATGACGTCTACGGACCAAAGCAGGGGCTCTTCGGACCTTGCGCTATCGGATGAACCATATGGGATTAGCTAGTAGGTGGGGTAACGGCTCACCTAGGCGACGATCTCTAGCTGGTCTGAGAGGATGATCAGCCACACTGGGACTGAGACACGGCCCAGACTCCTACGGGAGGCAGCAGTGGGGAATATTGCACAATGGGCGCAAGCCTGATGCAGCCATGCCGCGTGTATGAAGAAGGCCTTAGGGTTGTAAAGTACTTTCAGCGGGG
>NZ_MIIZ01001207.1:0-479 GCF_001743005.1 Shigella sp. FC1967
CCCGACACAATGATAGCTAGATTGTCTGCCATGCTTACTTTTAAACGTGGGAAAACGGGCTTTTAGTTTCGGATTAAAAAAAGTTGGAGAAAGCCACGTCAAGGTTAATCACCGCCTGCTGCAATGCAATTGAATCATATTCTTTAAGCCACCCATATCTGCGGGATTTTTTTCGCCACGGCAAGCAGCGGTTTAAGGTCTTTACGCGGGTTTAAATTTACGCCGTGCCGCTGGTAAGCGTCTTTTCTTGATGTGCAGCGCTTTGTTGTACGCAAAACGAACCGCACCGAACTGAGCGTTGAGATATTCAGCCTGTTCTGGTGTTGGGTAGATGCGTACTTTTGTTGCTCTTAATATCATCAGCGCTCATTGATATAATATTTTTATTTTAACATGTTAGGGCAATATATCAATTGAGTAATCATGATGATTTACTGGCGGGAACCCTCAGAAAGCGGCACAGTGTCAGTAAACTGGTC
>NZ_MIIZ01001208.1:0-479 GCF_001743005.1 Shigella sp. FC1967
TTTTTTCTCTGGGTCATACAGCAATGAGCACCCTTCTAGCTGAGCAATTTGCTCTGCCATTGCTTCATAAGGTGAATTATTTTCAGGAATATCTTGGCGGAATTGACGGGATTCATGAGCGACTTCATCCGCCACAATTGCCATTTTGTTATCAGCCAAAATTTGTAGAATAGAAGGGCTATCCGCAATAATGCCTGTAACCACAATCTTGTGCCCTTTCCAAGGTTCTAGAGACAAGCTTTTGCATTGTGCGACAATGGCTTCAACGGCTTTTGTATGTTCAACAACATCCATAAAATAACCACTTTTGATCACGGTATTACGACGTTGTGGTGTGACTAAATTTGGATGAAGTGCCGCGATATCTGAAAACTCGCGTAATGCGCGACGGCGCTGATTAAACAGATGGATGGCTCTTTTCAATCCATCGTCTGTCACCGGCTGACCTGAAATTTCCCCTAATTGCAGTGCAATTTTTT
>NZ_MIIZ01001209.1:0-13707 GCF_001743005.1 Shigella sp. FC1967
GAATTATATCTGGCATGTGCGGGGCTCCTTGTTTTTATCGGCGCATTAGATGATCGTTTTGATATTAGTGTCAAAATTAGAGCGACAATCCAAGCTTTTTGTTGGGATTGTGATGATGGTCGGGGCGGGGCTAAAACTTATATTCCTCATAAGGAATTATATCTGGCATGTGCGGGGCTCCTTGTTTTTATCGGCGCATTAGATGATCGTTTTGATATTAGTGTCAAAATTAGAGCGACAATCCAAGCTTTTGTTGGGATTGTGATGATGGTCGGGGCGGGGCTAAAACTTGATACACTAGGGCATGCTTTTGGTCCTTGGGAAATGCATTTAGGGCCTTTTGGCTATATTGTTACACTTTTTGCTGTTTGGGCAGCAATCAATGCCTTTAACATGGTTGATGGTATTGATGGGCTATTAGGTGGCCTTTCTTGTGTTTCTTTTGGCGCACTTGGTATTTTATTATATCAAGGTGGTAATTCAGCGCTCGCATTCTGGTGCTTCTCATTTATTGCGGCAATTTTACCTTATATCCTTTTAAACTTGGGGGTTTGCGGTAAAAAATTCAAAGTCTTTATGGGGGATGCGGGAAGTACACTGATTGGATTTACCATTATTTGGTTATTGGTCGCGTCAACACAAACTCAGCCCCGCCCTGTTAAAGCAGTCACCGCATTATGGATAATTGCTATTCCTCTTATGGATATGGTCGCAATTATGTACCGTCGTTTACGCAAAGGAATGAGTCCTTTCTCTCCAGACCGTCAACATATCCATCATTTGATTATGCGTGCAGGTTTTACCTCCCGCCAAGCTTTCATACTAATTACACTGTCAGCCGCGTTATTAGCCGCGATTGGTATTATCGGTCAAAACCTATCATTTGTACCAGAATGGTTTATGTTGGCATTATTCTTGCTTGCATTTGTTATGTATGGTTATTGCATTAAACGCGCGTGGCGAGTCGCTCGTTTTATTAAACGACATAAGCGTCGCTTACGTAGAGCAACACAACAGCATTAATATAAGCAGAGGTTTTTTAACGTGATGAACTCGGAAAATAACGCCTCCCGACAGGGTAATCAGCCAGATAATGAACTCGATATTCGAGGTCTTTTTTGTGCACTTTGGTCAGGAAAAAGCTGGATTATAGGGTTCGCTCTGCTTTTTGCAGTGATTGCACTCGGTGCATCTTATTTGATGCAACCTAAATGGAGTGCAATCGCAATGACAGAGAAACCAACGATTAATAACTTAGGCAGTTATTATTCGCAATCTCAGTTCTTGCGCAATCTTGATACACAGATTAATCCAGCAGCACAAACCTCAGCTTTAACTATTTCAGATGAAGCTTATCAAGAGTTTATTACTCAAATCGCGGCGTTTGATACACGTCGTGAATTTTGGTTGCAAACGGATTATTTCAAACAACGCAAAGAGAGTGATGAACAGGCTAATGCTGCGTTATTGGATGAGTTAATTAACAATATTCAATTTACGCCCGCCGATGAGAAAAAATTAGTTAATGATCAACTGAAACTTATCGCAGAAACGTCAAAAGAAGCGAGTCAATTATTAAATGAGTATATTGCTTTTGCTAATAAGAGAGCATCGACCCATCTTAATGATGAAGTGATAACCGCTTGGGCAACTAGAACTCAATCAATGAAAGCGCTAGTTAAACGTCAAGAAATGGCGGCTCAATCTGCGTATCAACGCCAAATTAACTTATTAGAGCAGTCAATCAAAGTGGCTGAGAAACAAGGTATTTCTCAAAAACAAACCTCAATTGCGATTGATGAGTTACCCGATTCTAAACTGTTTCTGTTAGGTGTTCCTCTGTTGCAATCACAGCTAGAAACTTTAGTCGCAACAGGTGCTGATTTTGATAGTGATTACGATCAAAATACGGCAATGTTAGCGACCCTTGCTGTGGGTGCAAAATTACAAGATAACTTCCAAGCTTACCGTTTTCTACGTACTCCTGAAGATCCTGTGAAACGTGATAGTCCTCGTCGTGCCTTTATGATGGTACTTTGGGGCGCTATTGGTGTTCTTGCGGGGGCAGGCGTTGCATTAGTAAGACGCAGTTCATTAAAAAAATAATAATAATTAAATGTTGTCATTGATAACAATAACGAGACATCAGGTGTTTCGGCACCTGATGTATTGAGAATAAGGGCATATCGCTTTCCCAAAAATAAGCGATATAACAATGAAAAAAAAGAGAGCCACTGTGAAAGTGTTGACTGTTTTTGGCACACGCCCTGAAGCGATTAAAATGGCACCTTTAGTGCACGCTTTAGCAAATGATGATTCGTTTGAAGCGAAGGTATGTGTTACGGCCCAACATCGAGAAATGCTTGATCAGGTATTAAATCTTTTTGAGATCAAACCAGATTACGATCTCAATATTATGAAACCAGGACAAGATTTAACGGATATTACCTGTCGTATTTTAGAAGGGTTAAAACCGGTATTAGCGTCATTCCAACCTGATGTTGTTTTGGTACACGGTGATACAACAACGACCATGGCAGCAAGTTTAGCCGCATTTTATCAACGAATTCCGGTTGGCCATGTGGAAGCAGGGCTACGTACTGGTAATCTTTATTCCCCTTGGCCTGAAGAGGCTAACCGTACCATTGCAGGGCATCTTGCAATGTATCATTTCGCACCAACAGAAACGGCAAAATTAAATTTGGTACGAGAAGCGGTTGCGGATAAAAATATTTTTGTCACGGGAAATACGGTAATTGATGCGTTGTTTTGGGTAAGTGACAGAGTGATGGGCAATCAAACGCTCTTAAATGAGCTTGCTGTCAACTATCCATTTATTCAGCCTGACAAGAAAATGATTTTGGTAACAGGACATCGTCGGGAAAGCTTTGGTGGCGGTTTTGAACGTATCTGCCAAGCTTTAGCTGAAATTGCATTAGCACACCCAGATGTAGAAGTGGTCTATCCTGTTCACTTAAACCCTAATGTGAGTGAACCAGTTCAACGTATCCTTCATGGTATTGATAATATTAAGCTAATACAGCCACAAGATTATCTTCCATTCGTTTATTTAATGAACCACGCTTACCTTATTTTAACCGACTCTGGTGGCATTCAAGAAGAAGCCCCTTCATTAGGTAAGCCTGTTCTTGTAATGCGAGACACTACAGAGCGTCCAGAAGCTGTTGAAGCGGGCTCTGTTCGTTTAGTGGGAACAGATACTAAACGTATTGTGAGCGAAGTAACCTCTTTATTGACAGACGAAAACGCGTATCACCAAATGAGTAAGGCAACAAATCCTTATGGTGATGGTCATGCCTGCCAACGTATTCTTGAAGCATTGAAAAAAAATCAGGTGACATTATGAGTTTTGAAACTATTTCTGTTATCGGCCTCGGCTACATTGGTTTACCTACAGCGGCAGCTTTTGCCTCTCGTAAGAAAAGCGTCATCGGTGTTGATGTGAATCAGCATGCAGTTGATACGATTAATAAAGGTCAAATTCACATTGTTGAGCCAGATCTTGATAAAGTGGTTAAACAAGCCGTTGAAGAAGGTCATTTAAAAGCCTACACCACGCCACAGCCGGCAGATGCTTACCTTATTGCTGTGCCTACACCATTTAAAGGTGAGCATGAGCCTGATTTGGCTTATGTTGAAGCTGCTGCACGCTCTATCGCCCCTGTATTGAAAAAAGGTGATCTTATTATTCTTGAATCAACCTCACCCGTTGGCTCTACTGAAAAAATGGCAGAATGGTTAGCTGACGCTCGCCCAGACTTAACATTCCCTCATCAACAAGGTGAAGATGCTGATATCGATATTGCTTACTGCCCTGAGCGTGTATTACCAGGTCAGGTAATGATTGAACTTATCCGCAATGACCGTGTTGTGGGGGGCATGAACCGTAAATCATCAGAGCGTGCAAGCGAGTTATATAAGATTTTCCTTGAAGGTGAATGTGTTATCACTAATGCGCGTACTGCGGAAATGTGTAAGCTGACAGAAAATAGCTTCCGTGATGTTAATATTGCGTTTGCTAATGAATTATCACTGATCTGTGCTGACCAAGATATTAATGTGTGGGAGCTCATTAGCTTGGCGAATCGCCATCCTCGCGTCAATATTTTACAACCAGGCCCAGGCGTTGGTGGACACTGTATCGCTGTTGACCCTTGGTTTATCGTGTCACAAAACCCAAAACAATCTCGTTTAATACACACGGCACGTTTGGTTAATGATGGCAAACCGGTATGGGTTATCGATCAAGTTAAAGCTGCTGTTGCAGATTGTCTTACTGAGACGGGCAAACGTGCAAGTGAAATCAAGATCGCCTGCTTTGGTTTAGCTTTTAAGCCTAATATTGATGACTTACGTGAAAGCCCTGCGATGAATATCACTAAACAAATAGCGGATTGGCACAGTGGTATGACATTAGCCGTTGAGCCCAATATTCATGAGCTACCAACAAAACTGAAAGGGATCACAGAGTTAGTATCAACAGAACAAGCGCTGAAAGACGCTGATATTGTTTTAATGCTAGTTGACCACCAACAATTTAAAGCGATCCCAGGTAGCAAAGTCACCCAAAAATGGATTGTAGATACTAAAGGAGTATGGCGTTGAAACGCATTCTAGTGACAGGTGGAGCTGGTTTTATCGGCTCTGCTGTTGTTCGACATATTATTGAAAACACCAATGACAGCGTTATTGTGGTGGATAAACTGACTTATGCCGGTAATTTAGAGTCATTAGCAACAGTAGCTAACAGCGAACGCTATGCCTTTGAGCAAGTCGATATCTGTGATAGAGCAGAGCTTGATCGCTTATTTGCTCAATATCAGCCAGATGTTGTTATGCACTTAGCGGCAGAAAGCCATGTAGACCGTTCTATCGATGGTCCAGCTGCGTTTATTGAAACCAATATTGTGGGTACTTACACCTTATTGGAAGCGGCTCGCCACTTTTGGCAAGTCTTGCCTGAAGGGAAGAAAGCCGCATTTCGTTTCCACCACATCTCAACAGATGAAGTGTATGGCGATTTAGAAGGTACTGATGATTTCTTCACAGAAACCACGCCTTATGCGCCAAGTAGTCCATATTCTGCTTCTAAAGCGTCAAGCGACCATTTAGTTCGCGCTTGGTTACGTACTTATGGTTTACCTACGGTGATCACGAATTGCTCGAATAACTATGGTCCTTACCATTTCCCTGAAAAATTAATTCCATTAATTATTTTAAATGCAATTTCAGGAAAACCATTACCTGTTTATGGTAAAGGTGAACAAATCCGTGATTGGCTCTATGTTGAAGATCATGCTCGTGCCCTCTATTTAGTCGCAACAACAGCAACACCGGGTAAAACTTACAATATTGGTGGACACAATGAGCGTCGCAATATTGATGTTGTTAAAACGATTTGTGCGCTATTAGAAGAGCTATATCCAGCAAAACCGGAAGGTGTTACTCAATATACTGATCTCATCACTTATGTGAAAGACAGACCCGGTCATGACTTACGCTATGCGATTGATGCAGCGAAAATTGAAGCAGAATTAGGCTGGAAACCAGAAGAGACATTTGAGTCTGGCATTCGTAAAACAGTTTTGTGGTATTTAAATAACGAAACTTGGTGGAAACGTGTGTTAGATGGATCTTATGCCGGTGAACGTTTAGGGCTTGGGAACTGATTAAGTAAAAAAGGATAAATGATGAAAGGTATTATTTTAGCGGGTGGCTCTGGTACACGACTGCATCCGATAACCAAAGGGGTATCGAAGCAGTTATTGCCTATCTATGATAAGCCCATGATCTATTATCCGCTTTCCGTTCTGATGCTTGCTGGTATTCGAGATATTTTGATCATCACAACACCCGATGATATGACCTCATTTCAGCGATTATTGGGTGATGGTTCTGCATTTGGTGTTCATCTTCAATATAAAATTCAGCCATCGCCTGATGGCTTAGCCCAAGCCTTTATTTTGGGCGAGGAGTTTATTGGTGATGATCATTGCTGTTTAGTTTTAGGTGATAACATCTATTTTGGTCAAGGGTTTAGTCCAAAATTAAAACAAGTTGCTCAACGTGATCGTGGTGCGACAGTGTTTGGTTATCAAGTGATGGATCCTGAGCGATTTGGTGTTGTTGAATTTGACGATGACTTCAAAGTATTGTCGATTGAAGAAAAGCCAGAACACCCTAAATCTAATTGGGCAGTGACAGGGCTTTATTTCTACGATAACCGTGTGGTTGATTTTGCCAAACGAGTTAAACCTTCGATTCGTGGTGAACTCGAAATTACGTCGATTAATCAAATGTATCTTGAATGTGGTGAACTTAATGTCGAACTGCTGGGACGTGGTTTTGCGTGGTTAGATACCGGAACTCACGATAGCTTAATTGAAGCCAGTACCTTTGTTCAAACTGTTGAAAAACGCCAAGGGTTTAAAGTTGCATGTCTTGAAGAGATTGCTTGGCGCAATGGTTGGCTCAGTGATGACCAAGTAAGAGAAAGCGCAAAATCACTGTCTAAAACAGGTTATGGTCGCTATCTATTGGATTTATTACATGTCCGTCCTCGCCAATATTAATTATCTTGAGTGGGAAAGTGAGTATTTTTCCCTCAACACAGGGCGTCTTGAGTTTGATACACAAGCGCCCGCATTAACAAACGAACAGCTTGACGCTTTTGCTGTGGTTCAAGCTAAAGTCGCATCTCATGAGCTTTCTCTTATCGATAAACTCAGCCAATTAGGTTTTCAATTTGCGGAAGGTGAAATTGATTTTAAACTTTCAATTGGCACAGAAAATGCTTGTAAGAAAACGACAGGATCTTTTTTTAGAAAAGCGACTGAAAATGATATCGATTTATTGATGGCAACAGCCTCAGATGCTTTTGTACAAAGTCGTTTTAGAACACCTTGGTATAAAGAAGGTGATAGCAGTCGTTTTTATGCATTATGGGTTAAAAAAGCGGTGTTAGGCACGTTCGATGATATCTGCTTACTGACTTATGATGCTGAAAATAATGTAAGTGGTTTTGTCACTTTACGCCATCTATCTGAACGTGAAGCAAGAGTGGGATTACTCGCAGTAATGCCCAACAGAATAGGACAAGGCATTGGTAAACAACTGATGTCGGCCGCGAAGATTTGGTGTCAACAACAAGGCGTTTCAACCTTATATGTTGCAACACAGATCAGCAATATTGCTGCTTCGCGTTTATACACACACAGTGGGGGCTTAATAGAGAGCACCACTTATTGGTTATACAGGGGATAATATGATTCCGTTTAATAAACCACCGGTTGTCGGCACAGAATTAGACTATATGAAACAAGCTATGGAAAGTGGCAAGCTCTGTGGTGATGGCAATTTCACAAAAAAATGTGAAAAGTGGTTAGAAGAACAATTTCATTGTCATAAAACGCTGTTAACGCCTTCTTGTACAGCATCGCTTGAAATGGCCGCCATCTTATTAGATATCAAGCCTGGCGATGAAGTCATTATGCCAAGTTTTACCTTTGTTTCGACCTCTAATGCGTTTGTATTACGTGGCGCAACAATTGTTTTCGTTGATATTCGTCCAGATACAATGAATATTGATGAAACAAAAATTGAAGCTGCGATTACAGATAAAACTCGCGCTATTGTTCCTGTTCATTATGCCGGTGTTGCGTGTGAAATGGATACGATTATGGCGATTGCGAAAAAACATAATCTGTTTGTTATCGAAGATGCTGCACAAGGTGTCATGTCAACTTACAAGGGTAAGGCGCTTGGTACGATTGGTCATATTGGTTGTTATAGTTTCCATGAAACGAAAAACTACTCATCAGGTGGTGAGGGTGGGGCAACGTTAATTAATGATCCTGATTTAATCAATCGTGCCGAAGTTATCCGTGAAAAAGGGACTAACCGCAGTCAATTTTTCCGTGGTCAGGTAGATAAATATACTTGGCGTGATATTGGTTCTAGCTATTTAATGTCAGACTTACAGGCAGCCTACTTGTGGGCTCAACTTGAAGAAGCTGAAAAAATTAATGAGCGTCGTTTAGCATTTTGGCAGATTTACTATGATGCATTGATTCCATTAGCGGAAAAAGGCTTATTAGCGCTTCCAATCGTTCCTGAAGGGTTAGAACACAATGCACATATGTTCTATATCAAACTGAAAGATATCGAGCAACGTAGCGCGTTTAATGACTATATGAAAGAGCATGGTGTCCTAACGGTATTCCACTATGTGTCATTACATACTAGCCCTGCGGGGATGAAGTTTGGTCGCTTTGATGGTGAAGATATTTTCACTACGCAAGAAAGTGAGCGTTTAGTGCGTTTACCTATGTTCTACAATATGACAGAAGAAGAGCAACAGACTGTTATTGGTCATATTCGCGACTTTTTTGCTTAATTATGTCATTAGCCAAAGCATCAATTTGGACAGCGGGATCAACCCTGATAAAAATCGGGGCTGGTCTGCTTGTTATTAAGTTACTTGCTGTCTCTTTTGGACCAACAGGAGTCGGATTAGCGGGTAACTTTCGTCAATTAATTACTGTACTCGGCGTTTTATCTGGTGCAGGTATTTTTAATGGTGTGACGAAATTAATCGCACAATATCAAGATGATGATATTCAACGCAAAAAAGTGTTGGGGACTTCATCATTTATGATTTTGCTGTTTTCCACATTATTAGCGATTTTATTTCTTCTTTTTTCTGCTCCCATTAGCCAAGTGTTATTTGGTGATGATTATCATCAATATCAGGATATTGTAAGAGCCGTTGCTTTTATTCAAATGGGGATAGCATATAGCAATTATTTTCTTGCTATATTAAAGGGTTATCGTGATGCGGCAGGTAATGCTTTATCTGTGATTGCGGGTAGCGTTATTGGCGTTATTGCTTATTATTTATGCTATTTATTAGCGGGTTATCACGGTGCATTAATAGGGCTAGCCTTAGTGCCTGCGCTTATTTTATTTCCTGCTACATTTTTAGTAGTCAAGCGTAAACGTTTTGCTTTAAGCGAGCTTAAACCTCATTGGGATAAGGCAATAGCAAGTCATCTTGGTAAGTTTACCATTATGGCAATACTGACATCGATTACATTACCTGTTGCTTATATCATGATGCGTAATTTACTTGCTGAGCATTATAGCTGGGAAGACGTGGGAATTTGGCAAGGGGTGACCAGTATTTCAGATGCTTATTTGCAATTTATTACCGCATCTTTCTCTGTTTATTTACTGCCAACACTCTCCCGACTAACGCAAAAGAGTGATATCACCAAAGAGATCGTTAAGTCACTGAAGTTTGTATTACCTGCGGTAGCTGCTGCGAGTTTGATGGTGTGGTTATTACGCGATTTTGCGATTTGGTTACTGTTTTCAGATAAATTTACCGCTATGCGTGATTTATTTGCATGGCAACTTGTTGGCGATGTTTTAAAAGTAGGCGCTTATGTCTTTGGTTATCTCGTCATTGCAAAAGCGGCGTTACGTTTTTATATCCTTACAGAAGTCAGCCAGTTTGCTTTATTAACGTTATTTTCGCGTTGGCTTATTCCTGAGCATGGTGCACTGGGCGCAGCTCAAGCCTATATGGCAACGTATATTATTTACTTCCTTCTCTGTAGTTCTGTTTTCGTGATTTATTGCAGGCGCAAATGACAACTTTGATTTACGTACTAGGTTCAGACATTGTGCATCATAACAACACAATGTTACGGTTTTTTAACGACCAGCTCGTGACTGAGGCGGGGTTAACGTATAAACCCCGTTTTATCGTTGCCAGTAAAAATACCTCACTGCAAGAAAGCTACCCAGCTTTAGATATTGAGTGTTTAGCTGATAAAAAGCAGGTTGCTCAGAGAGTGGTCGCATTGGCAAAAGCGGATACTCATCAACGATTCCTTTTTTTAGGTCAGTTTAATGCGCCTATTTGGTTGGCATTATTGACGGGTAAGATTAAACGCCATCAATTTTGGTGGCATATTTGGGGTGCTGATTTATATCAGGATGCTAAACAGCTAAAATTTAGACTCTTCTATTTTCTTCGTAAACTCGCTCAAAAGCGTGTGGGACGGGTATTTGGTACACGAGGCGATCTGAATTACTTTGCACAATTTAACGTTAATATTCCAGCTAGTTTGCTCTATTTTCCAACAAGAATGGATCCTGCACTCACGGTGATAGAAAAAGCACCTATTGATGAAAAACAACTTACTATTATTGTGGGTAATTCAGGAGATAGATCGAATCGTCATATTGAAGCTTTACAGGCAATAGCAGAGCAATATGGAACACGTGCCAAAGTGATTATTCCTATGGGATATCCTGAAAATAATCACGTTTATATTGATGAAGTCACCCAAGCAGCGAGTCAGTTGCTTCCCTATAATCAGGTTGAAATATTACGTGATAAGTTGGCATTTGATGATTATCTTGCGTTATTGAAAACATGTGATTTAGGCTATTTTATTTTTCATCGTCAACAAGGTATCGGCACGCTTTGTCTGCTTATTCAATTTGCGATCCCTTTTGTTATTAGTCGTCAAAATCCATTTTGGCAGGATTTAACTGAGCAAAATGTGCCTGTTTTTTTCTCGGGTGACAAATTAGATGTAGCGCTGATTGAAGAGGCTAAACGCCAATTGCTAATGCTTGATCGCCAAACTATTGCCTTCTTTGCCCCTAACTTTACGGACGGCTGGAAAGCGTTAATTGAGATGAGTACAGGAGAGCCGCAATGACATTGGCGGAACTGGGTGGCTTAGCACTTGTTTATTTTATCTCTTTAAGCTTTATTTTATTGCTCACTTATCAAGAGTTTCGTCGAGTTCGCTTTAATTTTAATGTTTTTTTCTCAATGCTCTATCTGCTGACCTTTTATTTTGGTTTTCCACTGACTTGTCTGTTGGTATTCCAATTTGATGTCGCAGTTGTACCGGTTGATTCATTATTATACGCGCTATTAGCCTCTACCAGCTTCTATGCAATTTATTATGTAACTTATAAGGTGAGACTGAGAAAATCGGTTGACGGCGCTTCTAAGACGTTATTTACGATGAATAGAGTCGAAACCAACCTCACTTGGATTTTGTTGGCATTAATCGCATTTGTAACCGTAGGTATTTTCTTTCTACAAAATGGCTTTTTACTCTTTAAGCTCAAAACGTATAGTCAAATTTTTTCAAGCCAAGTATCAGGTGTTGCGCTTAAGCGCTTTTTCTATTTTTTTATTCCCGCGATGCTGGTGGTCTATTTCTTAAAACCGACTCAACAACGCTGGATTTTCTTTCTTTGTGCGACGGTGGGGTTTGGGATATTAACTTATATTATCGTGGGTGGAACTCGCGCTAATATCATCATCGCTTTTGCGTTATTTTTATTTATTGGAATTGTTCGTGGCTGGATAACCTTGTGGATGCTGGTTGCAGCAGGGGTTATGAGTATCGTTGGAATGTTCTGGTTGGCATTAAAACGTTATGGGCTTGATGTGAGTGGTGCTGAGGCGTTCTATACTTTCTTGTATCTCACCCGTGATACGTTTTCTCCTTGGGAAAACTTAGCTTTGTTACTTAATAATTATGACAAGATTGAGTTCCAAGGGCTTGCACCAATCATTCGTGATTTTTATGTCTTTATACCTTCTTGGGTATGGCCAGAACGCCCTGATGTTGTACTGAACTCGGCAAATTATTTTACATGGGAAGTGCTTAATTACCATGCGGGTCTTGCTATTTCGCCGACCTTAATTGGCTCTTTGGTTGTCATGGGGGGCATTGCCTTTATCCCATTAGGTGCAATTGTTGTGGGGCTGATTATTAAGTGGTTTGATTGGCTATATCAGCAAGGGCTCAATGAAAGCAATCGTTATAAATCGGCTATTTTGCAAGCTTTTTGCTTTGGGGCTATTTTTAATATGATTGTTTTGGCGCGGGAAGGTGTTGATTCTTTCGTTTCTCGCGTTGTGTTTTTCTGTTTAATTTTTGGTTTATGTTTGGTGGTCGCCAAACTGCTTTATTGGTTATTTGAAAGTGCGGGATTAGTGCGTAATTACGTTACTCGTCAAATACAAAGTGAACCTCGTTGTTTAGAGAAAAAGGAAAAGTAATGGGATCCAATTCAATTCCGAAGTATTCAATCCGCGGACATAATATCTGGGGATTTCGCGATATGGCTCATTTTCTGGATTATCTCTATGAGGGGACGCAAATAAAAAAGTGGTTCTCTGATTGCTATTAATGCAGAAAAAAATTCTCACCGCAGAAACAGATTCAGCACTCAATGAGCTACTCAATGAAGCTGATTATCTTTATGCAGACGGCATCAGTGTTGTACGAGGCATTCGTCGCAAATATCCTGATGCAAATGTTTCTCGTATTGCTGGTGCGGATTTATGGGAAGCATTAATGGAAAGAGCGGGTAAAGAGGGAACCCCCGTTTTTCTTGTCGGGGGAAAACCTGAAATTCTTTCTCAAACCGAAAATAAACTTAAAGCGCAATGGAATGTAAATATTGTAGGTAGCCAGAATGGTTACTTCACACCACAAGATAGAGAAGCGTTATTTGAGCGTATAAAGGCCTCTGGGGCGAAAATAGTGACGATTGCCATGGGATCCCCTAAGCAAGAGTTATTTATTCGTGCATGTCGTGAGATTCACCCTGACGCTTTATATATGGGTGTTGGTGGAACTTATGATGTATTTACAGGCCATGTTAAAAGGGCGCCTAAAGCATGGCAAAACCTTGGACTAGAGTGGTTATATCGTTTGTTATCACAACCAAGCCGAATTAAGCGTCAATTTAAACTGTTAAAATTCGTTGGGTATTACTATTCCAATAAATTGTAATCGCAATAGTCTCTTTTTTTGTTAGGTCTGGCTGATTAAATGATTTATTCACGCTTTTATCTAGCATCTTGGCTGTTTAATTATTATACTGAAGGGGCGTTCAGCGTATAAAAATGCTCCATTTATCGACGAAATGCACAAACTATCGTCAAACAAACTTTTTTTTTCAAAAAGCACTAGACAGACAGAGCGTAAATCCGTACTATCCTCTCCCGCAACGGCGTGAAGCGCCCGTAGCTCAGCTGGATAGAGCGCTGCCCTCCGGAGGCAGAGGTCTCAGGTTCGAATCCTGTCGGGCGCGCCATTAAAGCGTGCTAAGAGTTACGGTGAAGAACGTTGTTGTAAGAAGTAATAAGATAGCTGTTATGGTGGCTATAGCTCAGTTGGTAGAGCCCTGGATTGTGATTCCAGTTGTCGTGGGTTCGAGTCCCATTAGCCACCCCATCTTATCTTAGTTATTGTTTATGCGAGGGTGGCGGAATTGGTAGACGCGCTAGCTTCAGGTGTTAGTGTCTTAACGGACGTGGGGGTTCAAGTCCCCCCCTTCGCACCAATAAACAAGGTAAGAGCAGTGATACAGACGGCGAGTAGCGCAGCCTGGTAGCGCAACTGGTTTGGGACCAGTGGGTCGGAGGTTCGAATCCTCTCTCGCCGACCAATAAGAAAGAGCCTCGATTTTATCGAGGCTTTTTCGTATCTACGACTTACCTTTTTAAACGCTGCCATACCACTCCTATTTCTATAATTCATTAATTCATTACTCTTACCCGTACTTTTATTTTTTTGTTCTGTGTTCCAGGTAAGAAAACCAAAATGATCTTTTTTAACAGAAATGTCATCCTTGTTA
>NZ_MIIZ01001210.1:0-478 GCF_001743005.1 Shigella sp. FC1967
AGTTGCAGGGTATAGACCCGAAACCCGGTGATCTATCCATGGGCAGGTTGAAGGTTGGGTAACACTAACTGGAGGACCGAACCGACTAATGTTGAAAAATTAGCGGATGACTTGTGGATGGGGGTGAAAGGCCAATCAAACCGGGAGATACTGGTTCTCCCCGAAAGCTATTTAGGTAGCGCCTCGTGAACTCATCTTCGGGGGTAGAGCACTGTTTCGACTAGGGGGTCATCCCGACTTACCAACTCGATGCAAACTGCGAATACCGAAGAATGTTATCACGGGAGACACACGGCGGGTGCTAACGTCCGTCGTGAAGAGGGAAACAACCCAGACCGCCAGCTAAGGTCCCAAAGTCATGGTTAAGTGGGAAACGAAGTGGGAAGGCTCAGACAGCCAGGATGTTGGCTTAGAAGCAGCCATCATTTAAAGAAAGCGTAATAGCTCACTGGTCGAGTCGGCCGCGCGGAAGATGTAA
>NZ_MIIZ01001211.1:0-477 GCF_001743005.1 Shigella sp. FC1967
GTCGGTAAGGTGATATGAACCGTTATACCCGACGATTTCCGAATGGGGAAACCCAATATCCTATGGATATTATCATTAACTGAATACATAGGTTAATGAAGCGAACCGGGAGAACTGAAACATCTCAGTACCCCGAGGAAAAGAAATCAACCGAGATTCCCCTAGTAGCGGCGAGCGAACGGGGGAACAGCCCAGAGTCTTAATCAATAGCAGCATCAGGAGAACGGTCTGGAAAGTCCGGCAGTAAAGGGTGATAGCCCCGTATCCGAAGATGCTGTTATTGTGAACTCGACGAGTAGGGCGGGACACGTGTTATCCTGTCTGAATATGGGGGGACCATCCTCCAAGGCTAAATACTCCTGATTGACCGATAGTGAACCAGTACCGTGAGGGAAAGGCGAAAAAGAACCCCGGCGAGGGGAGTGAAAAAGAACCTGAAACCGTGTACGTACAAGCAGTAGGAGCCTCTTTATGGGG
>NZ_MIIZ01001212.1:0-477 GCF_001743005.1 Shigella sp. FC1967
TCTCGCAAGCAAAAAGGGAGTGCTAATCGCCGTAAAGCCCGAATACAGCTTGCAGGTGTACACGAACGGGTAGCCAATGCCCGTGCTGATTTTCAACACAAACTCTCTCGTGCAATTGTTGACGAAAACCAAGCGGTAATTGTAGAGACACTGAAATCGGCGAATATGATGAAAAACCACTGTCTGGCTCGCGCTATCGGTGATGCAGGCTGGCATGGTTTTATCACAAAAGCTGGAATATAAAGCCGCAGAAAAAAGGCGTCCATCTGGTAAAACTGGAGCAATGGTTTGCCAGTTCGAAAACCTGTCATTGTTGCGGTCATAAGATGTCAGAAATGCCACTACATAAGCGTATCTGGCAATGCCCTGAATGTGGAGTTGAACATGACCGAGATATCAATGCGGCAATCAATATCCGACACAAGGGCATATTGGAATTACAAGCGGCGGGACTCGTCGTTTCAGCCCATGGAGACC
>NZ_MIIZ01001213.1:0-476 GCF_001743005.1 Shigella sp. FC1967
AAAAAAGAAATCTCTCTTACGCATTAGACTTTGCCTCCTTTAATCGCTTGCTGGGTCAGCTTGATCCAGTTCAACGGGTTTTCACAGTCAACATGGTTGCCAGCGGCACCAACTACCGTTTTGTATGCCTCCGAGCCTGCCGCTGTGTGTACTGCCAGCATAAACGAAAACATAGGGTCATTTTGCATGGTGCCAATCATCATTGCACTGGAAGTGTCTTTGAGCTGGCAGTTTTCAACCCGCAGATTGAGTACATCTTTTGCCACCATCTTACAGTCGGGACACACCTTCTCAAGGTTCTTGAGCTTTGCGTCGTCATTGAGCACATCAGGAGCCGCGATGGCAGTACCGGCCATACACAGCCCCAGTGCCAGCAGTTTGAGTTTATTGGTTACTTTCATGGTTCCTCTCTATATCGTTCCAATTTCGTTTCGGTAAAAGAACAGTGGCCCAGTGACTGTTCTGAGTTCCGGCGT
>NZ_MIIZ01001214.1:0-475 GCF_001743005.1 Shigella sp. FC1967
TCATCCGTTTTACTCTCAAAGAAGTGCGGTTGGGTTTCACGAGGATTATTAGGGCTGGTCATATTCTTCCCAAACTGACAACCTCTTGCCGTAACAGACCAAAATTCTTTAGTTTTGTTAGCAGTTTTTCGTGCTTGGACGTGATAAGCGCTCAACAATACCGAGTTCGGCTAAACGTTTTAAATGCCTGTGGTGCTGAAATGGGTAAATTGTGTTTTTTTAATCAGTGTTGATAAAGCCACAGTAGGACGACTGGAGCCATCCATGGAACCACTTGGCGCATCAATCGCATAAACAGGCGCCAACTCAGGTAAGCCCGCCATGGCCTGTAATTTTTGATAAGCACCTAACTTTGATGAATTCGAGAAATTTAAACTTTTAGACATTGATTCCAGTAGTATCACACCCGCCTGCACTTTATCACTGAGTTTCTCTTGATGTTGTTGTGTCACTAGAGCATCAAAGGTGCGGATCA
>NZ_MIIZ01001215.1:0-475 GCF_001743005.1 Shigella sp. FC1967
CAAGGCTCCTGTAGGCAACCAAACGCTCTGCGAGCTCGTTATGGAACGGAGGCATTGGCCGCAAGGTGCAACCTGTGCGACCCAAGAAGCGGACGGGGGAGTCCTCTACTGGGACGCCCCCGGTTGATGTGGTAGAGGAAGGCAGAAAGGTCGCCGGTAAGCACGGCATGATGGCCGAGATCGGATTGAAACATCAGGTTGATGCCTGGTATGCAGATATGGACGAAACACGGCTCGCAACCGATTGGAACACCGCCGTCATTACGCCTCACTGCTTGCTGCTTTCCTATCTGGATGTGCTTCAAAAGAACAAAGTTCCCTTTGATGAAGGTGTGCAGCTCGCTGCCGAATGGGTGAAGCAACTTGGCGGGGAATTTCGTGAAGACACTGAGGAAGCGCCGGAAGCTGAGGCTACAGTGCTTTCCCTGGGGAGAGCCACGGCTCATTGCTTTAAACCCTATCCGGACACAAAAAA
>NZ_MIIZ01001216.1:0-474 GCF_001743005.1 Shigella sp. FC1967
AATCTTATTGCCGTCTGATTTGATGGCGTAATGACTTAGCCCCACATCAAGCCCCGTGATATTTGATATCAATGTTGGCTTTGCCGGTGCTTCTACCCCGTCATCACAGAGTAGTGACGCATAGTATTTTTCCGGTTGCGCTGCGACTCAGTGTGATACTTTTTCAGCGCCCCCCGTAATTTCACGATGTAAACGCGCTTCAATCGGTGCGATTTTCGGGATTTTTTATCGCGCCATCAATGACTTTGATCCCGACACAATGATAGCTAGATTGTCTGCCATGCTTACTTTTAAACGTGGGAAAACGGGCTTTTAGTTTCGGATTAAAAAAAGTTGGAGAAAGCCACGTCAAGGTTAATCACCGCCTGCTGCAATGCTATGGAGTCATATTCTTTAAGCCACCCATATCTGCGGGATTTTTTTCGCCACTGCAAGCAGCGGTTTAAGGTCTTTACGCGGGTTTAAATTTACGCC
>NZ_MIIZ01001217.1:0-471 GCF_001743005.1 Shigella sp. FC1967
AAAAATTCGCCGGGCGCTAAACGAGTACGAGCGCCAGCTAAACAAGACACATAGCGACGAGGTGTGACAACATGACAGCATCTGTAGCGGCCACTGAAATGGCGAAACTGGGGAAATGTGAAGCGATGATCAAGAAAGTCGCCAGCCATCCTCGCCCTGCCCTGTCAAAGCGCCCACAATCGCTACAGGGGACAGATAGCACTCTTCGGGGGTGAGTTCGCCCATTTCCGGTATGAAGCGGCAGCCCTGCGCTTCATGAGCAGCACTGCGGGGGCTAAGCGTCGCATCTACCAGCTAGTGTTTTCAGCAACGGTAGCAGCGGGAGTTTTGACACTGCTGGCGGCATGGACCACCAGCTAGAAAGTATCGACGGAACAATCATGAGCAAGAGAACCAAAGACAAAGACCTGGAGAAACTCGACGTAATCAAAGACTCGCCGCAAATGAGCCTGTTTGAGATTATTGAATCTC
>NZ_MIIZ01001218.1:0-471 GCF_001743005.1 Shigella sp. FC1967
GAGATTCAATAATCTCAAACAGGCTCATTTGCGGCGAGTCTTTGATTACGTCGAGTTTCTCCAGGTCTTTGTCTTTGGTTCTCTTGCTCATGATTGTTCCGTCGATACTTTCTAGCTGGTGGTCCATGCCGCCAGCAGTGTCAAAACTCCCGCTGCTACCGTTGCTGAAAACACTAGCTGGTAGATGCGACGCTTAGCCCCCGCAGTGCTGCTCATGAAGCGCAGGGCTGCCGCTTCATACCGGAAATGGGCGAACTCACCCCGAAGAGTGCTATCTGTCCCCCTGTAGCGATTGTGGGCGCTTTGACAGGGCAGGGCGAGGATGGCTGGCGACTTTCTTGATCATCGCTTCACATTTCCCCAGTTTCGCCATTTCAGTGGCCGCTACAGATGCTGTCATGTTGTCACACCTCGTCGCTATGTGTCTTGTTTAGCTGGCGCTCGTACTCGTTTAGCGCCCGGCGAATTTTT
>NZ_MIIZ01001219.1:0-468 GCF_001743005.1 Shigella sp. FC1967
GGAACTTACCCGACAAGGAATTTCGCTACCTTAGGACCGTTATAGTTACGGCCGCCGTTTACTGGGGCTTCGATCAAGAGCTTCTCCCTAAGGATAACCCCATCAATTAACCTTCCAGCACCGGGCAGGCGTCACACCGTATACGTCCACTTTCGTGTTTGCACAGTGCTGTGTTTTTAATAAACAGTTGCAGCCAGCTGGTATCTTCGACTGGCTTCGGCTCCGTCCGCAAGGGACTTCACTTACCGCCAGCGTGCCTTCTCCCCGAAGTTACGGCACCATTTTGCCTAGTTCCTTCACCCGAGTTCTCTCAAGCGCCTGAGTATTCTCTACCTGACCACCTGTGTCGGTTTGGGGTACGATTGTTGGTAACCTGAAGCTTAGAGGCTTTTCCTGGAAGCAGGGCATCAATTGCTTCACCACCTTAGTGGTTCGTCATCACACCTCAGCATTAAGTGACCGGATTTG
>NZ_MIIZ01001220.1:0-13523 GCF_001743005.1 Shigella sp. FC1967
AATTCATCATTCAACCAATAGCCTACTTAGCTTCATGATCCACCGAAAAACGGGCTAATATACCGCCAGTGAGATCTCGCTGAATTCATAATCCATGGTGTACGCCCCTTATAAAGCTCTCGCTTTTTTAATAAAAAAAATATCTTATTCTTATTATGACAAAAATAACAAAAAACGGGAGGCGTTTGCCTCCCGTTTGTTCATATAAAATACTTTAAAGCAATAAATTAACCGTTATACCGTTGTTTGGAAAATAACTTGGTCTGCTTTGTCTGTATATTGCTCTAGTTGGTCAAAATTTAGATAGCGATAAGTATCTTCAGCTGTTTCATCCACTTTATTCATGAAATCCAGATACTCTTGTGGCTCTGGTAAACGACCTAATAATGAAGCCACAGCCGCAAGCTCCGCGGAAGCCAGATACACATTTGCACCTGTACCTAAGCGGTTAGGGAAGTTACGTGTCGAAGTTGAAACAACGGTTGCACCATCAGCAACTCGCGCTTGGTTACCCATACAGAGTGAACAACCTGGTACTTCAATACGTGCTCCACTCTTACCAAAAACGCTATAATAGCCTTCTTCCGTTAATTGTGCTGCATCCATTTTTGTTGGTGGAGCAACCCATAAACGTGTTGGTAATTGACCTTTGTGTTGATCAAGCAGTTTACCCGCCGCACGGAAGTGACCAATGTTCGTCATACAAGAACCAATGAAGACTTCATCAATTTTGCTGTTTGCCACTTCTGATAATAGGCGAGCATCATCTGGATCGTTAGGTGCACACAGAATTGGCTCTTTGATCTCATTTAAATCAATTTCGATCACTGCCGCATATTCTGCATCTGCATCGGCTTCAAGTAATTGCGGATCTTTCAACCAGTTTTCCATTGAAGTGATACGGCGCTCGATAGTACGGCGGTCGCCATAACCTTCAGCAATCATCCATTTCAGTAAAATGATATTAGATTGCAGGTACTCAATAATAGGCGCTTTATCCAGTTTAATGGTACAACCTGCCGCTGAACGTTCTGCTGATGCATCAGCAAGTTCAAATGCTTGTTCTACTTTCAGTTCTGGTAAACCTTCAATCTCAAGAATACGACCAGAGAAAATGTTCTTCTTACCTTTTTTCTCAACGGTCAGTAAACCGTCTTGGATCGCGTAATAAGGGATAGCATGAACTAAGTCACGCAGTGTCACACCTGGCTGCATTTCGCCTTTAAAACGTACCAGAACAGATTCTGGCATATCTAATGGCATAACCCCAGTAGCGGCTGCAAAAGCCACTAACCCAGAGCCTGCTGGGAATGAGATCCCAATAGGGAAACGCGTATGCGAGTCACCACCTGTACCAACAGTATCAGGCAATAACATACGGTTTAACCATGAGTGGATAATACCGTCGCCTGGACGCAGTGAAACACCACCACGGTTCATAATGAAATCAGGTAATGTGTGATGTGTTGTAACATCTACCGGTTTTGGATATGCCGCGGTATGACAGAATGATTGCATCACTAAATCAGCAGAGAAACCAAGGCATGCCAAGTCTTTTAACTCATCACGAGTCATTGGGCCTGTTGTATCTTGTGAACCTACTGAAGTCATTTTGGGTTCACAGTATTCGCCTGGGCGAATACCAGGACGACCACAAGCACGGCCTACCATTTTCTGAGCGAGTGAGAAACCACGGTTGCTTTCTTCAACAGGTTTCGCATGACGGAACAATGTGCTAACCGGTAAACCTAATGATTCGCGCGCTTTTGATGTTAATCCACGACCAATGATCAATGGAATACGCCCTCCCGCCCGAACTTCATCAATTAATACTTCGGTTTTCAGTTCAAAGGTTTCCAGTAATTCATTCGTTTCATGGTTGCGAATTTCACCTTTGTATGGGTAGATATCAATGACATCCCCCATATTTAATTTAGAAACATCGACCTCGATAGGGAGTGCGCCCGCATCTTCCATAGTATTAAAGAAGATAGGTGCGATTTTACCGCCAAGAACAACGCCACCACCACGTTTATTAGGAACAAACGGAATGTCCTCACCCATAAACCAAAGTACAGAGTTAGTTGCTGATTTACGTGATGAGCCAGTCCCTACAACATCACCAACATAAGCCAGTGGGAAGCCTTTCTTATTTAATGCTTCGATTTGTTTAATTGGTCCTACGCTACCCGGCTGGTCAGGTTCAATACCTTCGCGTGCATTTTTCAACATTGCTAAGGCATGTAATGGGATATCAGGGCGGGACCAAGCATCAGGTGCTGGAGATAAGTCATCGGTATTGGTTTCACCAGTGACTTTAAATACGGTAACTGTAATTTTTTCTGCTAATGCAGGGCGCTCAGTAAACCACTGTGCATCAGCCCAAGATTGCATAATTTGCTTAGCATAAACATTGCCTGCTTTCGCTTTTTCCTCAACATCATAGAAGTTATCAAACATCAGTAATGTGTGAGAAAGCGCTTTGGCTGCAATTGGGGCTAACTTATCATTTTCCAGAGATTCGATTAAAGCATGGATATTATAGCCACCTTGCATAGTGCCTAATAATTCAACCGCTTTTTCTGGTGTGATAAGTGGTGATGTGGTTTCGCCTTTCGCGAGGGCAGTTAAAAAACCCGCCTTAACATAGGCAGCTTCATCAACTCCAGGTGGAACGCGGTTAACAATTAAATCAAGAAGAAATTCTTCTTCACCTTTAGGGGGATTTTTTAATAGCTCAACAAGTGCGGCTGTTTGTGTGGCATCGAGAGGTTTTGGAACGACACCTTCAGCTGCACGCTCTGCTACGTGCTTACGGTATTCTTCTAGCACGACTGTCTCCTCGCTTCTTTGTCATTTTGTATAACCCGGCTGTCTGCACCCTGTCTGTTGAAGGATGCCAGGTCAGAGGATCTTTTGCTCGCATAAAACATAAGAGGTTGTAAAATTATGCCCAGCTAAGGGCTATCAGCATAGCAAATCTTCAACACGATGTTAATTCGTTCACATAAAAGTAACATTAATCAGATTCAAATATCCACTTATTCAGATTAAAACACTTAAACAAAATATATAACAGGGACTTTTTAACCAAGATTTTTGGTTAATAACCACACTTTTTTATAGTTTTTTTTTATCCTCAAATTAGCACTTAAAGCGAAAATTCACGGTTAAATAAACAACAAAGAAAGACTAATCGCTAATACTCCCCCATCACTACGCAATACTTGTCTCAACAAAAAAGCATAAAAAAAGAGCCAAGTTCTATAAAGAACTTAGCCCTTATCATTTAAACTACTTTATTAAACTGTTTTCAGTAAATCAGTAAACAAGTCGCTTATTTTTTCTTTTTCGCTTTTGGATTTGGCAGGTCAGTGATACTACCTTCAAATACTTCCGCAGCCATACCGATTGATTCGTATAACGTTGGGTGAGCGTGGATAGTTAATGCGATATCTTCAGCATCACAACCCATTTCGATTGCCAGACCGATTTCACCTAACAGTTCACCACCGTTAGAACCCACAATTGCACCACCGATAACACGGTTAGTTTCTTTGTCGAAAATCAGTTTAGTCATACCATCAGCACAATCTGATGCGATTGCACGGCCTGATGCCGCCCAAGGGAAAGAAGCCACTTCATAGCTAACACCTTTCTCTTTCGCTTCTTTTTCCGTCATACCAACCCATGCAACTTCTGGTTCAGTATAAGCGATTGATGGAATAACTTTAGGATCAAAGTAATGTTTCTTACCAGAGATAACTTCTGCTGCAACGTGGCCTTCATGAACACCTTTGTGAGCCAGCATTGGTTGACCAACGATGTCACCGATAGCAAAGATGTGAGGTACGTTAGTACGCATTTGTTTATCAACATGGATAAAGCCACGATCATCAACTTCGATACCTGCTTTACCTGCGTCTAACAGTTTACCGTTAGGTACACGACCGATAGCAACTAAAACGGCATCGTAACGCTGTGGTTCTGCTGGGGCTTTTTTGCCTTCCATTGTTACGTAGATGCCATCTTCTTTTGCTTCAACAGCAGTCACTTTAGTTTCTAGCATCAGGTTAAATTTCTTGCTGATACGTTTGGTAAATACTTTAACCACGTCTTTATCAGCAGCAGGAATAACCTGATCAAACATTTCAACTACGTCAATCTGAGAACCTAGAGCGTGATAAACCGTTCCCATTTCCAGACCGATGATACCGCCACCCATAACCAGTAAACGCTCTGGTACGGTTTTCAGTTGCAGTGCATCTGTTGAGTCCCATACACGTGGGTCTTCATGTGGAATGAATGGTAATTCGATTGGACGTGAGCCGGCAGCAACGATTGCATTGTCAAACGTGATGGTCGTTGTACCTTCGGCACCTTCAACAGACAATGTATGAGAACCCGTGAATCGTGCTTCGCCATTAACGACAGTCACTTTACGGCCTTTAGCCATGCCCGCTAAGCCACCCGTTAACTGAGAGATAACTTTATCTTTCCAGATGCGAATTTTGTCGATATCTGTTTTTGGTGCGTCAAATACAACACCGTGTTCAGATAATGCTTTCGCTTCTTCGATAACTTTAGCAACGTGGAGTAACGCTTTAGAAGGGATACAACCCACGTTCAGACAAACACCACCTAACGTAGAGTGACGTTCAACTAAAACTGTTTCTAAACCTAAGTCAGCGCAACGGAACGCTGCGGAATAACCCGCAGGGCCTGCACCGAGAACCACTACCTGTGCTTTAATTTCAGTACTCATCGTGACCTCATTATTTATTTGTCCGGCGAGTCAGACGATAATCCATATTTAACACCGAGACTTACATACCGCATGCAGTTTACAGAAATGTTAATAAACTGAAAAGCGCTCTAACATGACGGATCTCACAACCTAAGATGTATGACTGTAAAATCCATCATCGTAATCAGAGAAACCGGCGCCAAGCACCGGTTTAAATAATTACATTACCAAACGACGTAAATCACTCATGTACTGATTAATCAGAGTGATGAATCGAGCACCGTCAGCACCATCAATCACACGGTGATCGAAAGATAGTGACATTGGTAAAATCAAGCGTGGTACGAATTCTTTACCATTCCATACTGGTTTCATAGAAGAACGGGAAAGTCCCATAATCGCAACTTCTGGCGCGTTAACGATTGGTGCAAAACCGGTAGTACCGATACCACCAAGGCTAGAAATGGTGAAACACCCGCCTTGCATATCTGCTGCTGTCAGTTTACCTGCACGTGCTTTCTTAGAAACTTCTGCTAACTCATAAGACAGTTCGAGAATGCCTTTTTTGTTAACATCTTTGAAAACAGGAACAACAAGACCATTAGGTGTATCTACAGCAATACCGATATTGATGTATTTTTTCAGGATCAGTTTCTGTCCATCTTCAGAGATAGAGCTGTTAAAGCGTGGCATATCTGCCAGTGCTTTCGCTGCTGCTTTCATGACGAAGACTAACGGCGTGATCTTAACATCCAGTTTTTTCTTCTCGGCTTCTTTATTTTGCTGTTTACGGAATTCTTCAACCTCAGTGATATCTGCTTCATCAAACAGATTTACGTGAGGGATCATCACCCAGTTACGGCTTAAGTTAGCACCCGAAATTTTCTGGATACGGCTTAATTCAACTTCTTCAATTTCACCAAACTTACTGAAGTCAACTTTCGGCCAAGGTAGCATGCCTGGTAATCCGCCACCTGCATTAGCAGGCGCTGATTCAGCACGTTTAATTAACTCTTTCACGTAAGACTGAACGTCTTCACGTAAGATACGACCTTTACGACCTGTCCCTTTTACTTTCGCTAAATTCACACCAAATTCGCGTGCTAAACGGCGAATAACAGGCGTTGCATGAACGTAAGCATCATTTTCAACAAATTCTTCTTTTGCTGCTGGTGCTGGCGCTTGTGCTTTCGCAGGTGCTGCTGGTGTAGAATTTGCTGGAGCAGGTGCGGCAGCGGCTGGAGCTGCAGGAGCTGGAGCAGCACCAGCAACTTCGAACATCATGATCAGTGAGCCCGTTTTCACTTTGTCACCCACTGCAATTTTGATCTCTTTAACCACACCTGCAAATGGTGCAGGAACTTCCATTGAAGCTTTATCACCTTCAACCGTGATCAGCGATTGTTCTTCAGAGATGGAATCACCTACTTTTACCATCACTTCAGTCACTTCAACTTCGTCACCACCGATATCTGGAACATTCACTTCTTTCACAGCAGATGCTACTGGTGCAGATGCTGCTGGAGCGGGTGCGGCTTGAGCAACAGGTGCGCTACCAGCAACTTCAAATACCATGATAAGAGAGCCTGTGCTCACTTTATCACCTGTTGCGATTTTAATTTCTTTCACTACACCAGCAAACGGTGCTGGAACTTCCATTGAAGCTTTATCACCTTCAACAGTAATCAGTGATTGTTCTTCAGCAATGCTATCGCCCACTTTGACCATGACTTCAGTTACTTCAACTTCGTCACCGCCGATATCTGGAACGTGAACTTCTTTTAGTTCGCTAGCTGCGGGTGCCGCAGCAGAAGGTGCTGGTGCGGCTTCTTGAGCAGGTGCTGCTTGCGCGGCACCCTCTGCTTCAAAAATCATGATAAGAGAGCCAGTTTGGACTTTATCGCCCACGGCAATTTTAATCTCTTTAACCACACCCGCTTGTGGTGATGGAACTTCCATAGACGCTTTATCGCCTTCTACGGTGATTAAGGATTGTTCTTCCTCAATGCGGTCGCCCACTTTCACCATCACTTCGGTGACTTCAACTTCATCAGCACCGATATCTGGGACTTTAATTTCAATAGACATTCACTTTACCTCTTACGCCAGACGTGGATTTACTTTTTCAGGGTTGATGTTGTATTTTTTGATTGCTTCTTCAACAACCTTCACATCAATCTCACCACGTTTAGCTAATTCACCTAATGCAGCAACAATCACATACGAAGTATCAACTTCGAAATGGTGACGCAGGTTTTCACGGCTATCAGAACGACCGAAACCATCTGTACCTAATACGCGGTAATCATCTGCTGGTACATAAGTACGAACTTGTTCAGCGAACAGTTTCATGTAGTCAGTAGATGCAACAGCTGGCGCATCATTCATAATTTGAGCGATATAAGGTACGCGTGGTGCTTCAGATGGGTGTAGCATATTCCAACGTTCACAATCTTGACCATCACGAGCCAATTCAGTGAATGAAGTTACGCTATAAACATCAGAACCAATACCGTATTCAGCAGACAGGATTTGCGCTGCTTCACGAACGTGACGCAGAATAGAACCTGAACCCAGTAACTGAACTTTACCTTTCGCGCCTTCCAGAGATTCCAGTTTATAGATACCTTTACGGATACCTTCTTCAACACCTGCTGGCATTGCTGGCATATGGTAGTTTTCGTTCAATGTAGTGATGTAGTAATAAACGTTTTCTTGTTTATCACCATACATACGCTCTAAACCGTCTTGCATGATAACAGCAACTTCATAAGCGAATGCTGGATCATAAGAGATACAGTTAGGAATAGTCAGCGATTGAATATGGCTATGACCATCTTCGTGCTGTAAGCCTTCACCGTTAAGTGTTGTACGACCTGAAGTACCACCGACTAAGAAACCACGTGCTTGTTGGTCTCCCGCAGCCCAGCATAAGTCGCCGATACGTTGGAAACCAAACATGGAGTAGTAGATATAGAATGGGATCATTGGCAGATTGTTAGTGCTGTAAGATGTTGCAGCTGCTAACCAAGATGCGCCAGCACCCAGTTCGTTGATACCTTCTTGCAGAATTTGACCTTTAACGTCTTCTTTATAGTAAGCAACTTGCTCACGATCTTGAGGCGTATATTGTTGGCCATTCGGACTATAAATACCGATTTGACGGAACAGACCTTCCATACCGAAAGTACGCGCTTCATCTGCAATAATTGGTACTAAACGATCTTTGATAGATTTGTTTTTCAACATCACGTTCAGGGCACGAACAAATGCGATAGTTGTTGAAATCTCTTTAGATTGTTCTTCCAGTAATTGGCTGAAATCTTCTAGTGTTGGAATATCCAGTTTTTCGTCAAAGCGTGGACGACGAGCAGGTAGGTAACCTCCTAAATCCTGACGACGTGCATGCAGATATTTGTATTCTTCTGATTCTTTATCAAAAGTAATATAAGGCAGATCTTTGATTTGCTCATCAGCAACAGGAATATTGAAACGATCACGGAAATGATGAACGCCATCCATGTTCATTTTTTTAACTTGGTGAGCAATATTTTTACCTTCTGCTGTTTCACCCATACCATAACCTTTGATGGTTTGAGCTAAAATAACAGTTGGTTGGTTTTGAGTATCTTTTGCTTTTTGGAATGCAGCAAAAACTTTCTTCGGATCGTGACCACCACGGTTTAATGCCCAGATTTCATCATCAGTCATATCTTTAACTAATGCGGCAGTTTCTGGGTAACGATTGAAGAAATGCTCACGGACATAAGCGCCGTCACGAGATTTAAATGTCTGGTAGTCACCATCCAGAGTTTCATTCATTAATTGAATGAGTTTACCGGAAGTGTCTTTACGCAGAAGCTCATCCCAACGATCGCCCCACATAACTTTGATAACGTTCCAGCCAGCACCTGCGAAGATACCTTCTAATTCGTTAACAATTTTTCCGTTCCCTGTAACTGGGCCATCAAGACGTTGTAAGTTACAGTTAATCACGAAACACAGATTGTCTAATTTTTCGCGAACTGCGATGGTGATAGCACCTTTAGATTCTGGCTCGTCCATCTCGCCATCGCCTAAGAACGCATAAACAGTTTGTTTAGTTGTATCTTTTAAGCCACGGTGATTCAAATATTTCAGGAATTTAGCTTGGTAAATTGCAGATAGTGGTCCCAGACCCATAGAAACGGTTGGGAACTGCCAGAACTCAGGCATTAATTTAGGGTGTGGATAAGAAGATAGACCTTTACCACCGATTTCTTGACGGAAGTTATTTAATTGCTCTTCAGTTAAACGACCTTCTAAGAATGCACGAGCGTAGATACCTGGGGAGATATGACCTTGGAAGTAAACTAAGTCGCCGCCATCAGTTTCATTATGTGCGCGGAAGAAATGGTTAAAACACACTTCATATAAAGTTGCAGAAGATTGGAATGACGCCATGTGTCCGCCGAGTTCCAAATCTTTTTTGGATGCACGCAGAACCATCATTACTGCGTTCCAGCGAATAGCAGAACGAATACGACGCTCTAATTCCAGATTGCCAGGGTAAGCGGGTTCATCTTCAGCAGGAATGGTATTGATATAATCACTGTGTACAGAACCGCCTAAAGCAATATTAAGACCACCATTACGGGCTTGTTTTAATACCTGATCAATCAGGAACTGTGCACGCTCAACACCTTCTTCACGGATGACCGAGTCGATCGCTTGTAACCAGTCGCGAGTTTCGATCGGATCCACGTCATTTTTCAGCATATCTGACATGGTGTATTCCTTATCTGTTATCTGTTTTTAATGGTTATGGGAGCCTATCTTCCCGTTATACCCAATTGATATGACGGGAAGATAGGCCCTGCTGTTATTACCGCTTCCCCTGAAAATCACAGGGCGATAGGTAGTACAGACTCAGCGGTCAGGATCTGTGCTACTAAAATAAATCAGGGTGTTGTTGTAGCCGGCGCAAAGAACGCTCACGGCGAGTATGTTCACGACTCATATCCAACAAAACATCTTCAATAAAGGCCAAATGGCGATGCGATGCTTCACGCGCAGCTTCTGGCTCTCTATTAATAATAGCCTGATAAATCTGACGACGATGCTCACTTACTGCAGTTAACATCTCTTTACGAGTGTAAAGAAACTCAAAATTCTGGCGGATATTTTGCTCAAGCATGGGCACCATGCATCGTAATAGATGCAATAAAACAACATTATGAGCAGCTTCCGTAACAATTAATTGATATTGCAATACGGCTTCAGACTCAGCGGCTAAATCCCCTTCTTCATGGGCTTTCAAAATGCAGTCATGGCTAGCTTTAATACGTTCAAGATCTTCATCTGTACCTCGTAATGCTGCGTAATATGCAGCAATACCTTCGAGTGCATGACGAGTTTCTAAAAGATCAAATTGAGATTCGGGGTGCCCGCTAAGCAGTTGAGCTAAAGGATCACTAAAACTTTGCCAGAGATTGTGCTGAACAAAAGTACCACCGCCTTGGCGACGGAGTAAAAAACCTTTAGCTTCTAATTTTTGGATAGCTTCACGCAATGAAGGCCGAGATACATCAAATTGTTTCGCCAGTTCACGCTCAGGTAAGAGTTTCTCTCCCGGACGCAGAGTACCTTCTAAAATCAGATGTTCAAGCTGTTGCTCAATAACATCAGAAAGCTTAGGTTGGCGGATTTTTGTATAAGCCATATTGCTAGAAGCCATTATTGGATAACTATTACCTTAGTGATTGAGTTGTCAATTGGTAATACCAATTTAATATAACGGATAATAAAGTAACAAAGTATTCACTAACTGTCCATACAGTTGTTGAGCGAAATCATAAAAACCTGCAAATTTTAACAAATTATTTTAAAAATTCATAAAAAGTGATAACTAGATCGCATTATCTAGATACCTTAAAAAATAAATTTTTTTAAACGTTTTTTAAACACATAAACAGTCAAACTGAAGCGTGACAGCAATATTATTTTGAATTAAAAACCAACACAAATAAATTTATATTCAAACAAAACGTTATTTCGTTAACAAACTGCGGTAATAAGCCCAATTAAAGTGAGGTCCCGGATCGGTTTTTCTATTTGGTGCAACATCACTATGCCCGGTAATGTTTTCTTCAATAGCAGGATAAAGCGCAATAAGCGATTGAGTTACTTTCACTAATTGTTGATATTGCTGCTGGGTAAAATCACACTCATCAGTGCCTTCAAGCTCAATACCAATGGAGAAATCATTACATTTTTCTCTGCCTTTATATAAAGAAATACCAGCATGCCATGCCCTCTCAGTAAAAGGCACATATTGCACAATTTCTCCATCTCGACGAATAAGACAATGAGCCGATACTCTTAAGTTAACAATCTCACTAAAAAAAGGGTGCTCTTGCTCTGACAATGTATTGGTAAAAAGTTGGTCAATATAAGGACCACCAAATTGGCCTGGCGGTAAACTGATATTATGAACAATTAATAAAGAAGGAATCTCACCTTCAGGTCTCTTATCATGATTAGGTGAAGGAACCCGTCTAGCATCGATTAGCCAACCTTGTTTAATTTCCATATCACCCCTCTTTTATTTTGTTTTAGCCATTATCAATAGCTTTATTAACTCAGACTCATCCAATAAATGCGAAACGTTCCCCTCAATAATAAGGGTTAAAATATGTATCTCTCCTTTTTTCTTTTCGATATTTTACTCAAACTTTATTTTATTTATTCGCTAATAAAGCCCTTTTTTTTTCATACTTCTAGTGTCTATTACTCAAGGAGGACGCTAGATGAATGTACTTAATTATCAATCTAATGAAAATGGTTTTACCCTTATGGAACTTATGATTGTGATTGCTATCATCTCGATTTTAAGCTCTGTTGCTATTCCTGCCTATCAAGGTTATATCCAAAAAGCCGCATTAACCGATGTATTACAAACACTATCACCCTATCGTTCGGCAATAGAATTATGTCGTTATGAAAACGATCCTCAACACTGTCATTCTGATTCAACCTTTATGCCGCAACAATTTCATAGTCGATATTTGTCCGATATTAATGTACGAAACGGCGTGATTAGCGCAACAGGGAAATCACAGCTTGAGGGTCTAACGATCACAATGTCTTTAGAAAAAAGTGTTAACGAGCCCCTTCCGAAATGGAGGATACAGTGTTCAGCAAAAAGTCTTACGTTGCAAAAGCAGTGCAGTGAGATTTTAAAATCATATTAGTGCTTTCGATTGAAAGGAGCACTCATATTGAGTGTTCCTATTACGCACGTTACACATTGAAAATAACGTAGATAAATCAAAAGGTATATAGAGGTGAAGAATGGATATCACACACTCTGCAACAGAATTTATTGAGCATTTATTACGTGAAAGTATTTTAAAACGCGTCTCTGATTTACATATAGAGCCTCAACAAACCAGTGTAAGAATTCGCGCTAGGATAGATAATCATTTATATCTATTATCGTCTCCGCCAGATGAATTTTCTAAAGAAATAGTCACTCGATTAAAGGTACTTTCTAACTTAAATATTGCAGAAAAACGACTGCCTCAAGATGGACAATTTAGTTGGTCTTATCATGAAAAAAACTATTCAATACGAATAGCGACACTCCCCACACTGTATGGTGAAAAAATTGTTCTACGGCTTATAAATAATTTACAACAACCAGAATTGAATCATCTAGGCTTTCAACCCTCGCATTTAACGCTATTAAAGAAATATTTAAACTTACCGCAAGGAATGATTTTAGTTACAGGACCAACGGGAAGCGGAAAAACACTCACTTTATACAGTTGCTTACACTATTTAAATAAAGAGAACCTAAATATAAACAGTGTTGAAGATCCGATTGAATTACCTCTGAAGGGTATTAATCAAATTCAAATTTCTGAAAAATCAGGGATCACATTCACGACAATATTACGGGCATTACTACGCCAAGATCCTGACATTATTATGGTAGGAGAAATACGTGATCAATCTACTGCTGAAATGGCAATAAAAGCAGCACAAACAGGGCACTTAGTATTATCAACCTTACATACCAATTCGGCGTCATCGACATTAATGCGTCTACATAACTTAGGTATTGAAAAAGATCTTATTCATTCCTGTGTTAGTTTAATTATTTCACAACGATTAGTTCGTTGTTTATGCCCACACTGTAAAATATGCTTATTCGATAAACAGCATATTAATATAAATAAAGAAATGGTCGAATTACCCAATTGGCAAGCCGTTGGTTGCCAACAATGCTGTTCAGGATATAGCGGAAGAACAGCTATCTATGACTGCTTTGAGCCATCTAAACAAACACAGTCATCCCCTTATCATTTATTCTACTCCGGCTTTTCATTAATTAAACAAGGAATAACGACACTTGAGGAGGTTTATCAAACACTAGGAGATATTGAATGAGACTACAGCTAATCTATCGCTATGATGCATTAACGTATCAAGGGGAGTGGTGTACAGGAAAAATACTTGCGTCCTCGAATAACGAAGCATTTATTAACTTGACTCAACAACAAAAAACGCCCATCAATATCCGTTTATATAAAATTGTTTTATTTCAAGATGCTGATAAACAATATCGAATTCAATTATTAGAACAATTAGCTTTATTACTTCACTCTGGTTTAGCGCTTCTTCCTGCATTAACACTATTAAAAAATGAATTGTCATTACTCGTACATTGGCAATGTGTATTAGAAGATATTATTTTTAACTTAATGCAAGGAGGTTCATCTTTTCTAAACAA
>NZ_MIIZ01001221.1:0-467 GCF_001743005.1 Shigella sp. FC1967
AAATGTGTGTTTTGCTGGCGCAGCAGGCGCGACGATACTGATTTCAGATTGTTGACCATCACACTGACCGCCAGTTTTGGCGGGTAAGCAACCAGCAGATGCACATGGTCAGGCTCTCCGTCCATCTCAATAATTTCGCATTCAAAGTTTTGCCGCAGCGGAGTCAAATGCATCACGCAGTTGAGCGAGCATCAGTCCGTCAAATAGCTTACGTCGATACTTTGTCGTAAAGATCAGATGCACGACCAGTTTACTGACACTGTGCCGCTTTCTGAGGGATCCCGCCAGTAAATCATCATGATTACTCAATTGATATATTGCCCTAACATGTTAAAATAAAAGCATTATATCAATGAGCGCTGATGATGTTAAGAGCAACAAAAGTACGCATCTACCCAACACCAGAACAGGCTGAATATCTCAACGCTCAGTTCGGTGCGGTTCGTTTTGCGTACAACAAAGCGCTG
>NZ_MIIZ01001222.1:0-466 GCF_001743005.1 Shigella sp. FC1967
ACCACACTATATCTGATGAAAATCAGGGAATAGTTAAGATAATTCAAGCGAGTTATTTTACCTATTATGCTCTTTAACAATCTGGAACAAGCTGAAAAATTGAAAACAAATCAATATATCACCGAGGTATATTGATGAGTCTCTCAAAATCTCAGACCTTGAATTTGTGATACTCCAAGGCGAGTGTCATGAGCGAACAACAGCAATTCTAGGCGGACAGCGCGCAGTAAGCGCAGCATACTTAAGTATGTGAGCATTACGAGCACTGCCCAACAACGAATTGATGCTTGTGTAGCCATGACCTTTAAAGTCGTCTTCGAGAGAAACATCTTCGGGTTGTGAGGTTAAGCGAATAAGCGTACACGGTGGATGCCTAGGCAATCAGAGGCGATGAAGGACGTGCTAATCTGCGATAAGCGTCGGTAAGGTGATATGAACCGTTATACCCGACGATTTCCGAATGGGG
>NZ_MIIZ01001223.1:0-466 GCF_001743005.1 Shigella sp. FC1967
AGATTTGTCGAACAGGTTCCCGGACAAAAGAAAAGGGTTCTATCGACACATATCAAGAAGGGTCGGGGTCATGCCTATAGCATGTCGCACTTCAAGAAAGAGCCTGCCTGGGCACAAGAGTTGATCCAGCAAGTTGAAACCAGGTATGCCGTGTTAAGACAACGCGCCACTGCCTTAGCAAAAAATTCGCCGGGCGCTAAACGAGTACGAGCGCCAGCTAAACAAGACACATAGCGACGAGGTGTGACAACATGACAGCATCTGTAGCGGCCACTGAAATGGCGAAACTGGGGAAATGTGAAGCGATGATCAAGAAAGTCGCCAGCCATCCTCGCCCTGCCCTGTCAAAGCGCCCACAATCGCTACAGGGGACAGATAGCACTCTTCGGGGTGAGTTCGCCCATTTCCGGTATGAAGCGGCAGCCCTGCGCTTCATGAGCAGCACTGCGGGGGCTAAGCGTCGCAT
>NZ_MIIZ01001224.1:0-466 GCF_001743005.1 Shigella sp. FC1967
ATGCGACGCTTAGCCCCCGCAGTGCTGCTCATGAAGCGCAGGGCTGCCGCTTCATACCGGAAATGGGCGAACTCACCCCGAAGAGTGCTATCTGTCCCCTGTAGCGATTGTGGGCGCTTTGACAGGGCAGGGCGAGGATGGCTGGCGACTTTCTTGATCATCGCTTCACATTTCCCCAGTTTCGCCATTTCAGTGGCCGCTACAGATGCTGTCATGTTGTCACACCTCGTCGCTATGTGTCTTGTTTAGCTGGCGCTCGTACTCGTTTAGCGCCCGGCGAATTTTTGCTAAGGCAGTGGCGCGTTGTCTTAACACGGCATACCTGGTTTCAACTTGCTGGATCAACTCTTGTGCCCAGGCAGGCTCTTTTCTTGAAGTGCGACATGCTATAGGCATGACCCCGACCCTTCTTGATATGTGTCGATAGAACCCTTTTCTTTTGTCCGGGAACCTGTTCGACAAATCT
>NZ_MIIZ01001225.1:0-466 GCF_001743005.1 Shigella sp. FC1967
ATAATGTTTTTATTTTAACATGTTAGGGCAATATATCAATTGAGTAATCATGATGATTTACTGGCGGGATCCCTCAGAAAGCGGCACAGTGTCAGTAAAACTGGTCGTGCATCTGATCTTTACGACAAAGTATCGACGTAAGCTATTTGACGGACAGATGATCGCTCAACGGCGTGATGTATTTGACTCCGCTGCGGCAAAACTTGAATGCGAAATTATTGAGATGGACGGAGAGCCTGACCATGTGCATCTGTTGGTTGCTTACCCGCCAAAAACTGGCGGTCAGTGTGATGGTCAACAATCTGAAATCAGTATCGTCGCGCCTGCTGCGCCAGCAAAACACACATTTACGGACGCAAAGTAAAACGGGACTTTTGTGGTCAAGGTCGTACTTTGTCTGTAGCACCGGAGGGGCAACGATTGAAACACTCAGAGCCTACGTTCAGAGCCAGTCAACGCTTGATTG
>NZ_MIIZ01001226.1:0-464 GCF_001743005.1 Shigella sp. FC1967
GAAAGTACTTTACAACCCTAAGGCCTTCTTCATACACGCGGCATGGCTGCATCAGGCTTGCGCCCATTGTGCAATATTCCCCACTGCTGCCTCCCGTAGGAGTCTGGGCCGTGTCTCAGTCCCAGTGTGGCTGATCATCCTCTCAGACCAGCTAGAGATCGTCGCCTAGGTGAGCCATTACCCCACCTACTAGCTAATCCCATATGGGTTCATCCGATAGCGCAAGGTCCGAAGAGCCCCCTGCTTTGGTCCGTAGACATCATGCGGTATTAGCCACCGTTTCCAGTAGTTATCCCCCTCTATCGGGCAGATCCCCATATATTACTCACCCGTCCGCCGCTCGTCAGCAAGAAAGCAAGCTTTCTCCTGTTACCGCTCGACTTGCATGTGTTAGGCCTGCCGCCAGCGTTCAATCTGAGCCATGATCAAACTCTTCAATTAAAAGTGTTTGATGCTCAAAGAAA
>NZ_MIIZ01001227.1:0-463 GCF_001743005.1 Shigella sp. FC1967
AGTCAAATGCATCACGCAGTTGAGCGATCATCTGTCCGTCAAATAGCTTACGTCGATACTTTGTCGTAAAGATCAGAGGCACGACCAGTTTACTGACACGGTGCCGCTTTCTGAGGAATTCCGCCAGTAAATCATCATGATTACTCAATTGATATATTGCCCTAACATGTTAAAATAAAAACATTATATCAATGAGCGCTGATGATGTTAAGAGCAACAAAAAGTACGCATCTACCCAACACCAGAACAGGCTGAATATCTCAACGCTCAGTTCGGTGCGGTTCGTTTTGCGTACAACAAAGCGCTGCACATCAAGAAAGACGCTTACCAGCGGCACGGCGTAAATTTAAACCCGCGTAAAGACCTTAAACCGCTGCTTGCCGTGGCGAAAAAATCCCGCAGATATGGGTGGCTTAAAGAATATGATTCAATTGCATTGCAGCAGGCGGTGATTAACCTTGAC
>NZ_MIIZ01001228.1:0-461 GCF_001743005.1 Shigella sp. FC1967
CTCGAACCCGCGACCCCCTGCGTGACAGGCAGGTATTCTAACCAACTGAACTACCGCTCCGCGTATTCTTTTGCGATTAATGTTATTTAACACTAATGCTTTAATTAATGCCTGGCAGTTCCCTACTCTCACATGGGGAGACCCCACACTACCATCGGCGCTACAACGTTTCACTTCTGAGTTCGGCATGGGATCAGGTGGGACCGTTGCGCTATGGCCGCCAAGCAAATTCTGTTTTATTACCCGTCACTCACCCTTCAACGGCTCGTCACCAGTAATTATCAATCTTAAACAAGCTTACTTCATCGTTTCGTCTCTCTGACAAAAACACCTTCGGTGTTGTCAGGTTAAGCCTCACGGTTCATTAGTACTGGTTAGCTCAACGTATCGCTACGCTTACACACCCAGCCTATCAACGTCTTAGTCTTAAACGCTCCTTTAGGTCACTCAAGGTGACAGGG
>NZ_MIIZ01001229.1:0-459 GCF_001743005.1 Shigella sp. FC1967
GGGGCTGTGTATGGCCGGTACTGCCATCGCGGCTCCTGATGTGCTCAATGACGACGCAAAGCTCAAGAACCTTGAGAAGGTGTGTCCCGACTGTAAGATGGTGGCAAAAGATGTACTCAATCTGCGGGTTGAAAACTGCCAGCTCAAAGACACTTCCAGTGCAATGATGATTGGCACCATGCAAAATGACCCTATGTTTTCGTTTATGCTGGCAGTACACACAGCGGCAGGCTCGGAGGCATACAAAACGGTAGTTGGTGCCGCTGGCAACCATGTTGACTGTGAAAACCCGTTGAACTGGATCAAGCTGACCCAGCAAGCGATTAAAGGAGGCAAAGTCTAATGCGTAAGAGAGATTTCTTTTTTGGAGAGGTGTATGAGGGGAGTGCAGGAGCCACTCTACGACTGAGTGATATGGAACCATTGGCAAGAAAAGTGTCGGCAGAGTTCTTCACTGCA
>NZ_MIIZ01001230.1:0-458 GCF_001743005.1 Shigella sp. FC1967
GTGGTTTAGGGGCCGGAGGTAGTCATGAAGCCAGTTCTCTGGATATTCGTCCTGATCATCGCCCCTTTCGTCATTGCGAAAGTGGACCAGTGGCGCAAAACGCGGCATTGGAGACACCTGGGGCGTGGTGGAAATCAGAGAACATGCCTTATGAGCTGCGCTCGGCCACTCTGTTTTTGTCCGAACAGGACATATCAACCACACAGCCGGTGCCCATGCACGGCAGGGTTGATCAGGTGTACCAAACCAAGAATGGGGTTCTCATTCCTTTGGACACCAAGCTGCGCCAGGTAAACCACATCTATGAGTCGGACATTATCCAGCTCTCGGTTTACCGGGTAATTCTGTCACACAAGTACAAGGCACCCGTTGCCAAGTACGGCTATGTCCGAACCGTTGTTGAGACAGCGGACGGGGATAGAGTCCGTTACATCAAGACAAACCTTCTCAGCGAAAAA
>NZ_MIIZ01001231.1:0-13456 GCF_001743005.1 Shigella sp. FC1967
TTCTCCCAATTTTTTCATTTTTATTTTTTTAATATCGATAAATTGATTGTTTTTTAGCGCATTTTATCGTTTCTCTAGCAAGTTATTGATATTTTCTTTTGCATTTTATGACTATCACCATAATTATGATTAAAAATTGCATAATTACTATGTTGATCACAATTTGTTATTTTCTTGTTTTGATTTCATTACTCTGGTTCACAATTTCTTAACGTTCCTTATTTCTATAAAAGTTGTCATGTTGTATACAAGTTGGTGTGAAACATTCACCTGCGTTTTTTATGTACAGGAACAACATCATGAGAATAAGAAAAACAAAACTTGCCATCGGTATTGTTGCTGTTATTGCTGTTGTCTCATTAGCAGTAATCGGCAAAAAAGAGAATGCGAATAAACAATTTCTCTCTGTAGCAACCGCTTCAACAGGAGGAACGTATTATCCGATGGGAGTGGGTTTAGCAAACGTATGGAGTACGCATCTTAAGGATAGAGGCATCCAAGTAACAGGGCAATCTTCTGCGGGTTCAATAGAAAATATCTATTTAATGCAGAAAAATGAAGCTCAACTTTCAATACTACAAAGCCTTTTAGCCGTAGAAGCCTACGAAGGCGTGCGTAATTTTGAAGGTAAACCAGAAAAAAATCTGCGCTCCATTTCTATGTTATGGCCGAATGTCGAACACTTTGTATTGATGGATAGCAAAGTGAAAACCGGTACATTAGACGATATTCGTGCAACAAGTTTTTCCGTTGGTCCTCAAGCCAGCGGTACTGAACAATCTACAATTATTATCCTTAAAGGCGTAAATTTAACGAAAAAAGAGATCACTCCGGAATATCTTGGGTATGGCGATACCGTTTCTGCTATGCGAGATGGTCGCCTTGATGGGGGCGCATTACCTGCTGGGGTACCCGCGTCTGCGGTAACCGATATGTACGCAAGTGGTGTCAGTGCAAAATTACTTGAGGTCACAGATAAACAACTTGATGATATCAACCATGTGGCAAATTCATGGTTTCGTTTTGAAATCCCCGCCAATACCTACCCTCGTCAAACTGAAAAGGTCAATACGATTGCTCAACCTAATATCTTAATGGCCACCACCAGCATTGATAATGATCTGGTTTATGAATTGACAAAAACCATGTTTGAGAACCTTCCTGAGGTTCATCAAGTTCACAGTGCAGCTAAATACATCACCACAGAAAATGCATTAAAAGGTGTTTCTGTACCATTACACTTAGGGGCTTACCGCTACTATCAAGAAATCGGGTTAGAGATCCCTGATTACCTTATTCCACCAGAAGCTCAAACGCAGACTAATAATAAATAACAGGAGTGAGTTATGATTAACAATGACCACCTAACTCCGGTAGAGCCACCTGCATTAGATAAAGAAGCAAGCTCCGGCAATCGCCAACTTGCAGGTATTTACCTGAAAATTACCACGACTCTTGCAATATTAATTTCGCTTTACGCTATTTATTCCAACGCTTTATCAAATACTCAAGAATTTTACCGTAATACGATTTTTCTTAGTGGTATTTTAATTTTAGGCTTTATTTTGTTTCCATTCTCTAAGCGTTTTTCAACGCCTAAATTTAATGGATGGGATTATCTTTTTATTGCTTTAACCTTAATCAGTTATGGTTATTTTTTCTTTAATTACGTTGATCTTCACGTCGTGAGAAAAAGTATTCCAAATACTACTGATTATGCCATGGCTATATTAGGCATTATTGTACTGTTTGAAGCTGCAAGAAGAACCACTGGATATTTCATTCCTGGGCTTGCAACTTTTGCCATTATCTACGCTTTATTTGGTCAGTATTTTATGGGTATTTTCGGTCATGCAGGATTCTCTGTAGAAAGATTGTTATACCGTTTATTTATGACCAGTGAAGGTATTTTTGGGATCACCCTTTCAACCGCATCAACTGCGATTGTTGTCTTTATTCTTTTTGGCTCATTCTTAAGTGTGAGTGGCGCAACCGCGTTGTTTAATGACTTAGCACTTGCGCTTGCGGGTCGTCGCCGTGGTGGTCCTGCTCAAGTTGCTGTTATTTCATCTGCATTAACAGGTTCATTAAGTGGAAGTGCTGTCGCCAACGTAGCAACAACAGGGACTTTTACCATTCCTTTAATGAAAAGCATTGGATTAACGCCTCGTTTTGCCGGTGCCGTAGAAGCAACCGCATCAACGGGCGGTATGATAATGCCCCCTATTATGGGTGCTGCTGCATTTATTATGGCGGGCTTTTTAGGTATTTCTTATACCACAATTGTTATTGCCGCGATTATTCCAGCGTTGTTGTATTACGCCGCGTTAATTATGGCGATTGATATCGAAGCCAAAAAACAAGGATTAAAAGGATTAAGTAAAGAGAATATTCCACAAGTGAAAGCGGTATTAAAAGCGCGTGGTTTATTATTACTGCCTTTAGTTATTGTTATCGGTACCTTATTAGTCGGTAAAACACCTATTTACGCAGGTTTCTTAGGTATTCTAACTATTATTGTTGCAAGTTGGATAACGCCTGATAAATCAGTCCGTATGACATTAACGAAAGTCGCTGATGCCTTAGCTGAAGCTGCTCGTGGCTCGGTTCAGGTCACTGTTGCTTGTGCTGCGATTGGTGTCATTATCTGTGTTGTTACGATGACAGGTATTGGTGCAACATTGGCATTTAATATCGTTTCAATGACAGATAACACATTATGGATGATCTTATTAGTCGTGATGCTGGTGTGTATTGTATTAAGTATGGGTTTACCTTCAACGGCGTTATATATTGTTGTAGCCGTTACAGTGTCACCTATCTTAATAAAAGCAGGTGTAATGCCTTTAGCGGCGCACTTCTTTGTTTTCTGGTTTGGTGCTTTATCCAATATTACACCACCCGTCGCTTTAGCAAGTTATACCGCAGCCAGCATTGCCAGAGCTGATCCAATGCAAACATCATGGGATGCGGTTCGTTTAGCACTTCCCGGTTTTATTATTCCGTTTATTTTAGTCTATAACCCTGCTTTACTGATGCAAGGTGATAATTTAGGTGTACTTTCTGTTGGATTAATGATTATTAGTGCATTAATCGGAATTTATGCGCTAAGTATCGCAACGGCAAACTTCTGGATGATTAAAACAACGTGGTTTGAGCGTATTGCATTTGCAGCAGCGGCAATTCTAATGATTAAACCGGGATTATATACCGACCTTTTAGGTGTTGCCTTGATCCTATTAACTGGTGCATTCCATTTATTACGGTCTAAAAAACAGTTAGCCAATATGGAGCATGCATCTGGAGAAAATTAGATGATACAAAAGATCTCACGCCAAAAAGCGTCGCATCAAATTCTTGAGCAGATAAAGCAAAATATCAGTAACGGGACTTACCCTATTGGTGAAAAGTTACCCTCTGAAAATGTACTTGCTGATGCCTTTGGTGTCAGTCGAGTTCCCATCAGAGAAGCATTAGGTGTCTTAGAAGCCAGTGGCATAGTGACCTCACGCCAAGGGGGCGGTCGTCGTGTTATTGATCACTCTATACTCAGTAAATATGAACCACTGGTTATGGAAATTGCTTGCCCTGAAGAGATAGATTCACTGATTGAAATGCGTGAGGTCATTGAACATGAAGCGGCTGCTATTGCCGCTTTACGTCGAACGCCAGAAGAATTACGCGCTATCGAAAATGCCCACGATGCCTTTGTTTTAGCAACAAGACAAAACAAAAGTATTGGTCATAAAGAAGACTATCAATTTCATCGCGCTATTATGGTTGCCGCTCATAATCCTTTTTTTGTCCGGATTTTAGATAACTTACACGAACTTTACCTTGGCGTATTAATGTATTCGTTAAGTAAAAACAGAGGACGAGATACTGAGATTGAGCGAGTGATTGCAGAACATGAGGCAATTGTTGAATCTATACGCCAACAAGATCACGATGAAACAAGCCATAGAATGCGTCTTCATTTAACCAATGTACGTGGCAAATTAAAGCGCTTACAACAAGAACCCTGATAATTTAAAATTGATAAAATGGATAATATTATGACTTATGACGTGATTATTATTGGTGCGGGATTAGTCGGATTAGGGGTTGCAAGTGCGCTACAAGAGAGCCAACCTGAACTAAAATTACTCGTGATTGATAAGGAATCAGGCCCTGCGGTTCACCAAAGTGGACATAACAGTAATGTTGTTCATTCAGGTATTTATTATACACCAGGGAGCCTTAAAGCAAGGCTGGCAAAACAAGGTAACATGACAACCTATGCGTTTTGCCAACAACATAATCTCTATTATGACCGTTGTGGCAAAGTGATTGTTGCGACCAATGAAAAAGAGTTAGAAGCGTTAGAAAATATCTATCAACGTGGCATTGCAAACGGACTTGAAGTAATCAAAATGACTGAAGCAGAGCTTAAATTGAGAGAACCTTACGTTAATGGTATAGCGGCTCTATTAGTTCCTGATGCAGGTATTGTCAATTATCCTGAAATTGCAGCGAAACACGTTGAAATTATTCAATCACGTCGCGGTGAATTTGCGTTTGGACAAGCGGTTACAGCAATTAATGAAACCGATGATACTGTCACTGTTACAACCTCCAATAACCAATTTACAGGCAAATGGTTAATTAATTGCGCCGGTTTATTTAGTGATCGTATTGCTAAAATGGCAGGTTATGACACAGGCATGAAAATAGTCCCATTTCGTGGTGAATATTTTATGCTTAACGCGAATAAAAACTACTTAGTAAACCATCTTATCTACCCTGTTCCTAACCCTGATTTTCCTTTCTTAGGTGTGCACTTTACACGCATGTATAACGGACACCGCGACGTTGGGCCTAATGCGGTATTAGCTTTTAAGCGTGAAGGTTATAAAAAAAGCGACATTAACTTAAAAGATCTTGCTGAAGTTCTCACTTATAAAGGATTTTGGAAAATTGCAGGTAATTATTTAGGTGAAGGAATGGCAGAGCTTCGTCGTTCATATTCCCGTAAATTATTTACTGCAAATGCACAAAAACTCATTCCTGATTTACGTGAAGCCGATATTCATCCAGGTCCCGCAGGTGTTCGGGCTCAAGCCTTAACTCGTGAAGGGAAATTAGTGGACGACTTCCATTTTGTAAAAGGTAAACGCTCACTGCATGTTTGTAATGCTCCATCACCTGCCGCAACAGCATCTATTGAAATAGGCAGAGAAATAGTCAGAGAGCATTTTTTCTTTGTAATTGAAAAAATATTACGCGTTAAAACAATAAATAGCACTGAAATTAATCGGTGCTATTTATTTTATATCACTCATTACATTCTTTTTGCGCTTCACTTATTAACCACTGTTGAAATATTTCCATTGAGGCTGTCATTGGCTTTGATTTTAAATAGGTTAGCCAATATTTTCCCATTTCAACTTCTATTTTAAAGGGTTGTATTAACTGACCATGTTTAATTTCTCTTGAAAACATTTTTGCGGGTGCTAATGCAACTCCCCCCTCATAAATTGCACTTTCAACCATCAAGCGGGAAGAGTCAAAAATAGCCCCCGTTATTTTTATCGGCGACATATCTGCTTTTTCAAACCATTGTAACCACTCATCTTCTCGATAAGAACGATAGAGATTTTCATTTATTAAATCAGTCGGATGCTGTAAACGTTTCGCCGTATTTAATGAACATAACACCGTCAATGGTGCAGAAAATAATGTTTTATTATGCGTCAATGGCCATAAGCCTTCACCAAATCGGATCGCAAAATCTAATCCTTCAGTAGCCAAATTAACCACATTATTATTAGTTCTTAAATTCACTTCTATTCTTGGATATAACTGCCTAAATTCAGTCAATCTGGGTAATAGCCATCCCACAGCAAATGTGCCGACAGCCGCAATTGAAACAACATCGCGATATTCACCACGTTCAAATTGCTTAAACACACGCTCAATATCACTAAAAGCCGTTGTTAATACAGAAAATAAAATCTGAGCATCATCCGTCATTTCTAAGCCCCGAGGTAAGCGCTTAAAAAGAATAACGCCAAGTCGCTCTTCTAACATTCTCACTTGTTGGCTAACAGCCCCTTGAGTGACATACAGCTCTAATGCTGCTTTGGTGAAATTAAGGTGTCTTGCTGAAGTTTCAAATGCACGTAATGCATTTAGGGGGAGATGAGTTCGCATAATACCCTTAGTCATTAGATTTTCTATAAGCTAAAGTGATTTATTATCGATTGTCAATAAATCAATTAAATAGGATATTTGCACTTATAAATAAACGGCTCTATATCTACTCAATAACTGTCTATTTATATTGATATTTTTTCATCAACTTAATATGAGCAACAATAACTATGTTTAAAATAACATTTCGCCAAGCAGCCACGATCACAGTTTCATTAATATCTCTATTGGCATCTCCAATACTATGGGCTAACACCAATAATACGATTGAAGCGCAATTAAGTACGCTTGAAAAATATAGCCAAGGTCGTTTAGGCGTTGCTTTAATCAACACGGAAGATAACTCACAAATAACATATCGGGGTGAAGAACGCTTTGCGATGGCAAGTACAAGCAAGGTTATGGCTGTTGCTGCTATTTTAAAAGAAAGTGAAAAACAAGCTGGATTATTAGATAAGAATATTACGATTACAAAATCTGATTTAGTCGCTTACAGCCCTATTACAGAAAAACATTTAGTAACAGGAATGTCTTTGGCTGAATTAAGTGCTGCTACATTACAATATAGTGATAATACAGCAATGAACAAAATATTAGATTATTTAGGGGGTCCAGCCAAAGTCACTCAATTTGCACGCTCAATTAATGATGTGACATATCGCCTAGATCGTAAAGAGCCTGAATTAAATACAGCAATTCATGGTGACCCTCGTGATACAACATCTCCAATTGCCATGGCTAAAAGTCTTCAAGTATTGGCATTAGGTGACGCTCTGGGCGGATCTCAACGTCAACAACTGGTTACTTGGTTAAAAGGTAATACAACAGGTGATCACAGTATTAAAGCCGGTTTACCAAAACAGTGGATTGTTGGGGATAAAACGGGCAGTGGTGACTATGGTACGACTAACGACATTGCTGTGATTTGGCCTGACAATCATGCACCATTAATTTTAGTCGTCTATTTCACACAACAAAGACAAGATGCAAAACACCGTAAAGATATTATTGCTAAGGTAGTAGAAATTGTAACAAAACCATTTATCACATCACAAAAAAAATAGGAATAACACGCTATTGTAAACATCAATAACAATAAAAAAGCTGAGTACAAATCTTTGTTTTGTCTTCATGCTTTTTTTTGCTTTTATTTTTTTATTTTATCTTTAATCTAACTTTGCTATGCAATGTGTATTAAATCATCTCAAATAAGATAGTTGTTATCATATTAAAGGGGTAAAGCAAAACTCACTTTTACCGTTTCCATGGGGACTTCTGTTTTTATACTTTGGATGCTTGGAATTTGCGTTAAATAATCGGCATGAAAGCGGCGATAGGTTGCTAAATCTTTAGTCACAATTCGAATAAGCGCATCGCATTCACCTGCCATTAAATGACACTCAACCACTTCAGGTAATACCTTGATAGCCTTTACAAATTCTTCAATAGTTTCCGCATCTTGAGCTCTAAACCAAATTCGAGCAAATAAAGATAATCCTGCATCAACCTTACCACCATCTAATACAGCAACATAGCGAGTGATCACACCCGACTCTTCGAGTAAACGCACACGACGAAGACAAGGAGAAGGTGAAAGCCCAACCTCTTTTGCTAGCTCAATGTTCTGGATTTTGCCATCACGTTGAAGCACCTGCAAAATATGCTTATCTATCTTATCTAATTTTATTGACATCAAAGATTAACCTTAATTCTATTTGTGGAATTTTATTGCCAATTAATTCTTTTTGTTAGCAACAAAGCAACCCGATTTTTTCGAAAACATCATATAATCTTTCCGCTAAATTTCACAGCAAAAACGATATTTCTCTTAAACTCTCTCTATCAGGTGAAAAGATGGAATTTAACACTTTATTATTATTCGCACTGACGGTTCTACCGCTTATCTGTACGCCTGGGCCCGATATTCTTTTTATTTCATCCCAAGGGCTATCGGGTGGTATGAAATCAGCATGGATTGCTAATACTGGCGTTATATCAGGCTATTTAACCCATGCATTACTGAGTGCATTAGGGCTTGCAGCCTTAGTATCAGCATCCCCCATTTTATTTCATTTACTCAAATGGGTTGGTGTGTTCTATATCAGTTATCTTGCAGCCAAAATGTTGATATCTGCCTGCAAAAAAGGCCAATTAGCCCTTGATGCATCAAAAACCTCTTCACCTATTTCGTAAAGGTTTTTTAACCAGTTTTTTTAAACCCCAAAGGACTCTTAGTTTATCTCGCTATTTTACCAAACTTTATTGATAATCATAATGATATCGCGACACAATCATTACTGTTATCTGGGATATTTATCACGACTTGCTTAATTATTTATGGTCTGCTCGGTACCTTTTTTGCTTATATTGGTTTAAAAGGCGGTTTTAGTGAAAAACGTCGCCGCTGTAATGATGGCATTGCAGGTGGATTACTCACTTTTGCGGCAATTAATCTGGCTTTAAATTAGCCTTAATCCTAAGCACTATTTATTATTCTAGTCAGAATTTGACCACAAGAATGCCTCTATTTAAGTGGTCGAATATCTGCCCATAATAATTGGCAATTTGTGGTTAACGGTCTTATTTCACCTTCTCGAATATCAGGTAACCACCAAGCCCCCTGTCCTTTTGATAAACGCTGACAAGTCGCGCCTATTAAAGCCCATTCACCTTGAGTGACATAAATTAATCCAGCATGAGAACTAGGTAAAATAAGCGGTTGTGTGACTAGCGTTGTATCTGCTTTCCAACACGTCCGACGTACCATAATATTTAAGCACTTTACGCTACCTTTAATAAGTTCAGATTTAACATGGATATCACCTGAAAAATCAAAAGGCTGATAAGAGTCTGTAACGGAATGACTAAGAAAACCGGGGCTATTTAAATTGATACCATTACCTTCTAATAGCACCATTTGCCGTTCAATATCAGGAAACTGACCTAATGAGCTATTCTCTTCGATAGAGGTTAAACACGCTCGCCATGAAAAATCATTATTAACCGGCCAACATACAATTTCTTGCGTTGTGCCTTTTTGATTACTCCATGGTATAAACGGTAACTCTTGTTGATCAAAACAACGTAGCTTCATTGTATCCTCCTGCAATATCTGGCATCAGTCTGATAATGAGGTTAAGAATTAATCATTGGAGATTACCGTCAATAAATCAATAAATAACTTTTAAAAATGTGCGCTGACGTCAGCTATTTACGTCGTAATTTCCTGCACCCTTCACCAATAATTTCCATTCCTTTTTCAGTACGATTATTCCATTGAAAAAGAGGAATTTAAACGAAAGGCATGATTAAATTGAGAGCTAGTGGAAAACATTGAACCCGGTGCAATACTGACACCTCTTTCTAATGCAAAGTGATAAAGTTTATTCGCATCAAATGTTGATTCAAACTCTAACCAAAGAAAATATCCTCCTGATGGAATATTCACTTTCACATCTTCTGGTAAATACGTTTGTATCGCCTGCAACATACGATAACGCCGTTGTTCTAATAATAATCTTAATCGGCGAAGATGCGTATCGTAGCCACCTTGTGACAAATAATCAGCAATAGCTTGTTGTGTTGGCATACTGGCAGACACAGTACTCATCATTTGTAACTGCTGTATTTTTGTTGCATGTTTTCCAGCTGCAACCCAGCCCACACGAAACCCAGGTGCAAGACATTTAGAAAATGAAGCACAATGTAAAACGCTATTTGTTTTATCAAAACCTTTTACTGGCATAGGTGCTTTTTGACTATTATAGAGTTCTCCATAGACATCATCTTCGATTAGCGTTATCTGTTTCCTCGCCAAAATATCCACTAGCCTTATTTTATTTTCATCAGGCATTGTCCCACCTAATGGATTTTGACAATGACTCATTAACCAACAGGCTTTAATATCGTATTGTTCAACGACTTTTTTCGAGTTCATCTAAACAAATTCCTGTTACGGGATCGGTTCTAATGGCAATCGCTTTTAATCGTAAACGTTCAATGGCTTGTAATGCACCATAAAATGCGGGTGATTCAATCACAACCCAATCACCCGGTTCGGTAACCGCTTGCAAACTAAAACTGAGTGATTCCATTGCACCCGCAGTAATCACAATATCATCAGGAGAGACATGAATTCCTTGTAATGCATAGCGTTGCGCAATGTTACGGCGTAACTTTTCATTTCCTGGTGGAAGATTGATCACGGAACTTTGAGGTGCTAAATGCCTTGCGGCAGAAGCCAATGCACTACTTAATTTAGGCTGAATGAATAAACTGGGATCGGGAAAAGCAGAACCAAAAGGAATAATTTCAGGATCTTTACACGCTTGAAGTACATTGAAAATGGAGGTGCTTATTTCAACATTTTCACTCATGTGTAACCCTTTACTGGCTGTCACTTGACCAAAGCGTGTATTACGATGTGCAACATAATAACCGGATTGTGGTCGCGCGGTTATCCATCCTTGGCTTTCTAATAACTGATACGATTGCAAAACGGTCATTAAGCTTAAACCTGATTGTTTCACCGTATCCCGCAATGAAGGTAAACGGTCGCCAGATTGCCAGATATTATCTTCAATTTGTTGGCGTATTTGCGCTGCAAGCTGTTCATATCGAGTCATATAAAACTGTTTACCTCAGAACTGTTATAGTCATTTTTAAACTTATTGTCACTATTATAGTTTACTGTCATATGGTCTACTAATCCACACGATTTACCTGCAATTTACATTTTTATATCTATAAAACGAGGTTTTTATGCTTGGGTTAAGTGCCTTTGATTTGGCGCGTATCCAATTTGCGTTCACAGTTTCTTTTCATATTATCTTCCCCGCAATTACTATTGGACTGGCTAGCTTTTTAGCCGTATTGGAAGGTTTATGGTTAAAAACTCGCAATAAGGATTATTTAGCGCTATTCCATTTTTGGTCGAAAATATTCGCTGTTAACTTTGCTATGGGCGTTGTCTCTGGTTTAGTGATGGCCTATCAATTTGGAACCAACTGGAGTTTCTTCTCTGATTTTGCGGGCTCAATTACAGGCCCTCTACTCACTTACGAAGTACTTACTGCTTTCTTCTTAGAAGCTGGTTTCTTAGGTGTGATGTTATTTGGCTGGAATAAAGTCGGTGAAAAGCTTCACTTTTTCGCAACCTGTATGGTGGCATTAGGCACATTAATGTCTACGTTTTGGATCTTAGCTTCAAATAGTTGGATGCAAACACCTCAAGGGTTTGAAATTATAAATAACCAAGTGGTTCCAGTAGATTGGATCGCCGTTATTTTCAATCCATCGTTCCCATATCGTCTTGCTCATATGGGTGTTGCTGCTTTCCTAGCGTCTGCCTTCTTTATTGCTGCATCTGCTTCATGGCATCTGCTCAAAGGTCATAAAACATCCGCCATGAAAAAGATGCTTTCAATGTCTTTATGGATGATTTTAATTTTAGCGCCCATTCAAGCCTTCATTGGTGATGCCCATGGTTTAAATACCCTAAAACATCAACCCGCTAAAATTGCCGCTATTGAAGGTCACTGGGTAAATGAACCGGGAGAAGCAACACCGTTAATTCTCTTTGGTGTACCTGATATGAATGCTGAAGAAACGAAATATAAGATAGAAATCCCTTATCTTGGCAGCATGATCTTAACTCACAGCTTAGACAAACAAGTTCCAGCATTAACAGAGTTTCCTAAAGAAGATCGACCTAATTCACTTATCGTTTTCTGGTCTTTCCGCATTATGGTTGGTCTTGGCATGTTAATGATTTTAGTCGGTGTTTGGGGAACTTGGCTGCGATATAAAAAGAAACTGTATGAATCTAAAGCGTTCTTACGTTTAACTTTCTTAATGGCACCTTCAGGACTTATCGCTATTCTTGCGGGTTGGTTTACAACAGAAGTAGGACGTCAACCTTGGGTTGTTTATGGCATACAACGAACACGAGATGCGGTATCTGCACATGGCGAAATGCATATGAGCATCAGCCTGCTGATCTTCTTAGTTGTTTATAGTTCTGTATTCGGTGTTGGATATGCCTATATGTTAAAACTGATCCGAAAAGGTACGCCGGAGGTTCATCATGGGAATTGATTTACCCGTTATTTGGTTCATTATTATCGTATTTAGTACGTTAATGTATATTGTGATGGATGGGTTCGATCTGGGTATCGGTATACTTTACCCATTTATTAAAAGTGACCAAGATCGTGACTTAATGATGAATACCGTTGCCCCTGTATGGGATGGTAACGAAACATGGTTAGTTCTAGGAGGAGCTGCATTATTTGGTGCCTTCCCATTAGCTTACTCGGTTATTCTTGATGCTTTGGCAATGCCTTTAACCTTAATGCTTGTTGCCTTAATTTTTCGTGGTGTCGCTTTTGAATTTCGCTTTAAAGCCGATGACCACCACAAAGGCTTTTGGGATAAATCATTTATCTTGGGTTCTATCTTAGCCACCTTTATGCAAGGTGTTGTCGTGGGTAGCGTTGTTCAAGGTTTACCTGTTGTTAATCGCGCTTTTGCAGGTAGTTATTTTGACTGGTTATCCCCTTTTGCTCTCTTTTGTGGGGTTGGATTAGTTATCGCCTATTCATTATTAGGGTGTGGCTGGCTAATTATGAAAACCGAAGGTCATTTACAACAGGAACTCTATAAGGTTGCTAAACCTCTTACACTTATTATGCTTGCGGTCATTGCCGTCGTCAGTGCATGGACACCATTAGCACAACCTGCGATTGCTGAACGTTGGTTCACATTACCGAACCTATTCTTCTTTTTACCTGTTCCTCTTTTAGTGTTGTACAGCACTTGGTTAATTTTACGCTCAGTGAAAAAGCGGGGTCATTATCTTCCTTTCTTTGGTGCACTGGCTTTAGTTTTCTTAGGTTTTGCAGGATTAGGGATAAGTATTTGGCCTAACATTATTCCACCTACAATTAGTTTTGTAGAAGCCTCTGCACCACCTGAAAGCCAAGGATTTATGCTAGTTGGCGCACTATTTATTATTCCAATCATTCTCGTTTACACATTCTGGAGTTATTACGTTTTCAGAGGAAAAACAAAATTATGAAGAAGGTTATCACTGATCCACAAATACAAAATAAACCCTCATTATTAAAAAAATGGGGATGGTTGATTACTATTTGGTTTTGTAGTGTATTAGCTTTATTTGCTGTTTCTTCTCTATTTCGTTTTTTAATGACATTAGCGGGAATGAAAGTCAAGTAAAGGCAAAGTCCATACAGCAATATAATTA
>NZ_MIIZ01001232.1:0-458 GCF_001743005.1 Shigella sp. FC1967
TTTTGGCTGTCTGCTTTTGCGGCAGGTTTTGACTGGAGTCAGTGGGTTAAGTTGGCTGCTGATACGGCCAACAGAGCTGCAAGTGACCCGGCCAAGGCTCTGGGCACGGTTCAGACCTACTGGGGCATTCTCAGCTTCTTCCTGCTGGCGGCGTACAGTCTGATGTTCAAGTTTAAAGCCAATGCTAACAAGGAAGTGAAAACTCTGGGGGTGGCCCGACCAGCCAATGAAGTTAGCGTTGCGGCTTCGGAAAAACATTCGGAAGCGGTTCCTCAAAATCAATAACCGATCCAGTAAACGCAAAAAAGGCGGCCTAAGCCGCCTTTTTTATTTGTCGCTGGAAGTGCCCGAAAAGGGCGCGAAGCCGTGGCAGAAAATCAGTGACCCTGAATGAGAATACAGGCCACTAGGAAAAGAAGAGGGTTGCTATGAAGCCTGTAAAGATACCGCGCCGGGTC
>NZ_MIIZ01001233.1:0-456 GCF_001743005.1 Shigella sp. FC1967
AGCCCCACATCAAGCCCCGTGATATTTGATATCAATGTTGGCTTTGCCGGTGCTTCTACCCCGTCATCACAGAGTAGTGACGCATAGTATTTTCCGGTTGCGCTGCGACTCAGTGTGATACTTTTCAGCGCCCCCGTAATTTCACGATGTAAACGCGCTTCAATCGGTGCGATTTTCGGGATTTTTTATCGCGCCATCAATGACTTTTGATCCCGACACAATGATAGCTAGATTGTCTGCCATGCTTACTTTTAAACGTGGGAAAACGGGCTTTTAGTTTCGGATTAAAAAAGTTTGGAGAAAGCCACGTCAAGGTTAATCACCGCCTGCTGCAATGCTATGGAGTCATATTCTTTAAGCCACCCATATCTGCGGGATTTTTTTCGCCACTGCAAGCAGCGGTTTAAGGTCTTTACGCGGGTTTAAATTTACGCCGTGCCGCTGGTAAGCGTTTTT
>NZ_MIIZ01001234.1:0-455 GCF_001743005.1 Shigella sp. FC1967
CGGTGATCTATCCATGGGCAGGTTGAAGGTTGGGTAACACTAACTGGAGGACCGAACCGACTAATGTTGAAAAATTAGCGGATGACTTGTGGATGGGGGTGAAAGGCCAATCAAACCGGGAGATAGCTGGTTCTCCCCGAAAGCTATTTAGGTAGCGCCTCGTGAACTCATCTTCGGGGGTAGAGCACTGTTTCGACTAGGGGGGTCATCCCGACTTACCAACTCGATGCAAACTGCGAATACCGAAGAATGTTATCACGGGAGACACACGGCGGGTGCTAACGTCCGTCGTGAAGAGGGAAACAACCCAGACCGCCAGCTAAGGTCCCAAAGTCATGGTTAAGTGGGAAACGAAGTGGGAAGGCTCAGACAGCCAGGATGTTGGCTTAGAAGCAGCCATCATTTAAAGAAAGCGTAATAGCTCACTGGTCGAGTCGGCCGCGCGGAAGATGTAA
>NZ_MIIZ01001235.1:0-454 GCF_001743005.1 Shigella sp. FC1967
AAACGCGGCATTGGAGACACCTGGGCGTGGTGGAAATCAGAGAACATGCCTTATGAGCTGCGCTCGGCCACTCTGTTTTTGTCCGAACAGGACATATCAACCACACAGCCGGTGCCCATGCACGGCAGGGTTGATCAGGTGTACCAAACCAAGAATGGGGTTCTCATTCCTTTGGACACCAAGCTGCGCCAGGTAAACCACATCTATGAGTCGGACATTATCCAGCTCTCGGTTTACCGGGTAATTCTGTCACACAAGTACAAGGCACCCGTTGCCAAGTACGGCTATGTCCGAACCGTTGTTGAGACAGCGGACGGGGATAGAGTCCGTTACATCAAGACAAACCTTCTCAGCGAAAAAGAAGTGGTCAAGCTGTGGCACCGCTATCAGTCCATCCGTTCTGGTCAGGTAAAAACCTCCTGTTCCTGTGGCGGAAAGTTTCACATGTGAAATT
>NZ_MIIZ01001236.1:0-453 GCF_001743005.1 Shigella sp. FC1967
CGCCAGTGTGTCCAATGAGGCGCGCAGTTGTCTGCCCCGCTTGCGCGGGGGTTAAAGGAACCTTGAGGTCACTTACGGCGAGCGCAACGGGTCTGCCCCCGCGTGAGCGGGGGTTAAAGTTAAAGCGAGTTTGTTTTTCCCTGTTCAATCTAGTCTGCCCCCGCGTGAGCGGGGGTTAAAGGATAATTGCCTTCACGGGGGAGGTAATGGCTGAGTCCGCCCCCGCACCAGCGGGGGTTAAAGTATCGTGCAGCGCTCCCATAGGTTTAATCTTTAGTCTGCCCTGTTTTCGCTGGGGTTAAAGGATGAGCTGCTGGACTGGCTGCTTTCTCATCGAGTCCGCCCCGCTTGTACGGGGGTTGAAGAATGATGCCTTTTCTGCCGCAGCCGCGACAACAGTCTGCCCCGTTTGTACGGGGGTTGAAGTTGCGCTGTGGGCGTGGGGTTGTCTTC
>NZ_MIIZ01001237.1:0-452 GCF_001743005.1 Shigella sp. FC1967
ACTCGCAGAGACGATATCTTCTAAAATATTAGATGTATCAAGTCTTGAAGAGTGAACAACAAAAGTAAATTCATTTATGAATAGCTAAGTTTTCGATTTTCTTTGAGCATCAAACACTTTTAATTGAAGAGTTTGATCATGGCTCAGATTGAACGCTGGCGGCAGGCCTAACACATGCAAGTCGAGCGGTAACAGGAGAAAGCTTGCTTTCTTGCTGACGAGCGGCGGACGGGTGAGTAATATATGGGGATCTGCCCGATAGAGGGGGATAACTACTGGAAACGGTGGCTAATACCGCATGATGTCTACGGACCAAAGCAGGGGCTCTTCGGACCTTGCGCTATCGGATGAACCCATATGGGATTAGCTAGTAGGTGGGGTAATGGCTCACCTAGGCGACGATCTCTAGCTGGTCTGAGAGGATGATCAGCCACACTGGGACTGAGACACGG
>NZ_MIIZ01001238.1:0-451 GCF_001743005.1 Shigella sp. FC1967
CTTGCTGGCCAATTGTTTTGGCTGCCTGAACCGCATTATTCAACGGCATTTGTGCGACATGTTGCTCTAATTCACCTAATGAAGCTTTGAGTGTTTTTTCAGATTCACGCAATGCATTCAGTTCGGTTGCCATCTTATCGACTGCGGCTTTAGTTTCAGTGCTTAAACTACCGACTTTTTTGCGCTTCTTTTAAGGCTTCTTCGGCTTTAGCATTAAATTTGCCGTTGGCTTCTTCAATTTTTGCCGATAGACTTTTTAATAATTCATTTGTATCAGACATAATGTCTCCAATTAGTTAGCTGTGGCAAAGGCATTTACCGCCTTTTCCAATTCAGAAAGAGTGTCAGGATTAATTTCAGAGGTAGCGCTTGGCGTACCGTGAGGATTGGAAGTAGCGCTCGGCATACTTCGTGTTAAAGCACTAATAAGTTTTCTACGCTCAGAGCGAGA
>NZ_MIIZ01001239.1:0-451 GCF_001743005.1 Shigella sp. FC1967
TAAACACCGGCTGGCCCCCTTCCTTCGTTTTAAATACCTGGTATCGCATGTTGATCCTCCTGTTTGGGTGAGGCTTAGGCCTCGTAATAGAAATTTTTTGTGTCCGGATAGGGTTTAAAGCAATGAGCCGTGGCTCTCCCCAGGGAAAGCACTGTAGCCTCAGCTTCCGGCGCTTCCTCAGTGTCTTCACGAAATTCCCCGCCAAGTTGCTTCACCCATTCGGCAGCGAGCTGCACACCTTCATCAAAGGGAACTTTGTTCTTTTGAAGCACATCCAGATAGGAAAGCAGCAAGCAGTGAGGCGTAATGACGGCGGTGTTCCAATCGGTTGCGAGCCGTGTTTCGTCCATATCTGCATACCAGGCATCAACCTGATGTTTCAATCCGATCTCGGCCATCATGCCGTGCTTACCGGCGACCTTTCTGCCTTCCTCTACCACATCAACCGGGG
>NZ_MIIZ01001240.1:0-451 GCF_001743005.1 Shigella sp. FC1967
GGAGCACGAAGGTTGGCTAAGCATGGTCGGACATCATGCGGTTAGTGCAAAGGCATAAGCCAGCTTGACTGTGAGAGTGACGGCTCGAGCAGGTACGAAAGTAGGTCTTAGTGGATCCGGTGGTTCTGAATGGAAGGGCCATCGCTGCAACGGATAAAAGGTACTCCGGGGATAACAGGCTGATACCGCCCAAGAGTTCATATCGACGGCGGTGTTTGGCACCTCGATGTCGGCTCAGTCACATCCTGGGGCTGAAGTAGGTCCCAAGGGTATGGCTGTTCGCCATTTAAAGTGGTACGCGAGCTGGGTTTAGAACGTCGTGAGACAGTTCGGTCCCTATCTGCCGTGGGCGTTGGAAGATTGAGAGGGGTTGCTCCTAGTACGAGAGGACCGGAGTGAACGCACCACTGGTGTTCGGGTTGTCATGCCAATGGCATTGCCCGGTAGCTAA
>NZ_MIIZ01001241.1:0-450 GCF_001743005.1 Shigella sp. FC1967
AGACATTAAGCGCCTGGAGACCCTGATGAGCGATGCTACGGGTAGGCCTATCAAAGTTCGCTACAACCCCGCGAAGCGCTCCGGGGAACTGACGCTGGGGATTCTTCACGCTCGATGACCTGGATGACGTGTGCAAGGCTTTGGGGTTTGATCCAAGCGAGCAGATGTAAACCAGAAAACTTTCACATGTGAAAGTCTTGCAAGGTGTCTTTTTATTGTTTACAGTATCATAAAATGAATCTGTAAAGGTGCGCGATGAATGTGCTTCCAACGAAAAGCTGGCCTTGGGCGTTATAACTCAACCAGACCTGAGTGGCTGGCGGCGTACCGAAACGCAAGATGTATGAGAAGCTCAGGTAAAGAACCTGATGCTTCTCTTTCCGGGATAGCTTGGAAGGCGCAACTCATTGTTGCCCATGAAAGAGGCAGAATTGATAGCCTGGCTGTCCC
>NZ_MIIZ01001242.1:0-13435 GCF_001743005.1 Shigella sp. FC1967
TGAATGGATAAAATGAGTTGTGCGTAGAGTATAAAAAATATAAAAAAACCCACGAATGACCGTGGGTTTAGTAATGAGATTTAATATAAGTCGTTACACATTAAATAAGAAGTTCATGACATCGCCATCTTGAACGATATATTCTTTACCTTCTGCACGCATTTTACCTGCTTCTTTAGCGCCTTGTTCACCACCGTAAGTGATAAAATCGTTATAAGCGATAGTTTGAGCGCGGATAAAGCCTTTCTCAAAGTCAGTGTGGATTTTACCCGCCGCTTGTGGTGCGGTTGCACCAACAGGGATTGTCCATGCACGTACTTCTTTAACGCCCGCAGTGAAATAAGTTTGTAAGTTCAGTAGTGCGTAACCTGCGCGAATAACACGGTTTAAGCCAGGTTCTTCAATGCCTAAATCTTGCATAAATTCTTCGCGTTCAGCATCTTCTAACTCAGCAATATCCGCTTCGATCGCGGCACAAACAGGAACAACCACAGAGCCTTCTGCTTCTGCGATCTTGCGAACCGTTTCAAGATATGGGTTGTTTTCAAAACCATCTTCATTAACGTTTGCAATATACATTGTTGGTTTTAACGTTAAGAAGCTTAAATAACGAATAGTCGCTTTTTCTTCTTCAGTTAAATCTAAAGCACGTAACATACCTGCATTTTCTAAATGCGGTAAGCATTTTTCTAACACTTCCATTTCTGCTTTAGCAACTTTATCGCCACCTTTGGCTTTTTTCTGATTGCGGTGCATTGCACGTTCACAGGTGTCTAAGTCAGAAAGGGCTAATTCAGTATTGATAGTTTCGATATCTTCAGCAGGATCAACTTTACCTGCAACGTGAATGATATTGTCATTTTCAAAACAACGAACCACATGACCAATCGCTTCAGTTTCACGAATATTTGTCAGGAATTGGTTACCTAAACCTTCACCTTTAGATGCCCCTTTTACTAAACCCGCAATATCAACAAATTCCATTGTTGTTGGTAAAATACGCTGTGGTTTAACAATTTCAGCCAGTTTATCTAAGCGAGGATCAGGCATTGGAACAACACCTGTGTTTGGCTCAATAGTACAGAATGGGAAGTTGGCTGCCTCAATACCTGCCTTAGTTAAGGCATTAAACAGTGTAGATTTCCCTACGTTAGGCAGACCGACGATACCACATTTAAATCCCATAAACGTTCACCTTGTCACATAAAAACAACAGGAGGGAGTATTCCTGTTGTGCGCGGTTAAAAAAATTGGCGCTATTATAGAGCAAATCCCCGTTTGATTAAATCATCCGGGAGTATTTGCATAAAAGAAGAGGGAGGGGGCCCCTCGGAATATTAAAATGACTTAATTTATCAATATCATGATTACGCTTTAAAGCTATGCAATCGGTTTATTGCTTTCTCATAACCATCACGCATTAAAATGTCTGTGCATGAAAGTGCTTCATCAATAGCGTCATCAATTAATTTTTGTTCACTGATTGGGGGTTTACCTAAGACAAAACCAACAACTTTATTTTTATCACCAGGATGACCAATACCAATACGTAAACGATAGAAGTTCGGATTATTAGCAAACTTACTTTGAATATCTTTTAATCCGTTATGCCCGCCATTGCCGCCACCTAATTTCATTTTGACAACACCAGGAGGTAAATCGAGTTCATCATGGGCAACTAAAATTTCATCAAGCTCAATACGATAGAAATTTGCCATCGCTTGTACCGCTTTACCACTTAAGTTCATAAAAGTAGTCGGCACTAATAATCGAACATCATTACCATTCAAATTAATGCGTGCGGTGTAACCAAAGAATTTACTCTCTTCTTTTAGAGATTGTTGATGACGTTGAGCCAATAAATCAACATACCAAGCCCCCGCATTATGGCGGGTCTGGGCATAATCTGCACCGGGGTTTGCTAACCCGACGATAAGTTTAATTTTACTCACAATAGCCTTTCACTGTTATCGTCTTAAAAGAAAGGACATAGTTTACCTGTCTAAGCTCAGAAGCACAAAATAGATTATATAGAATGACTTTTAGAAACGGTAAGCTGAGAAAATGTCCTTAATTTAATTTAACAAAAAGAGCGAAAGGGATAAAAAGAGTGTTATTTTCTCTTTTTTAAAGAAAAAACACATTTTTTGTGAAGATTTGTCAATAAATTTCAGAACGGTGTGATCCCTTCGACAATAACTTTTTAGTATTTATGGCTATAATAACTACAAAGAATAAAAAGGTTATTCGATGTATTTTTTTTGTTGAATCGTCTGACGACGCGCTTGGAGGTGCAACATGAAATATAAACATGCATTTGCAGTTGGTAATTTATGTATGGCTACGGGGATGATTGTCATGCTCGGTAGTCTTGGTTATACGCTTCTTACCCATATTTTCCCATTAGGATTGCCTGAGTTTTTATCAGATATTTCTTTAATGGGGATTTTTGTTGGTGCTTTGGTTTGGTTAGCGGGCGCCCGTATCGGTGGTAGAGAAACAATAGCAGAAAGATATTGGTGGTTACGTAACCATGATGAACGTTATCGTCGTCATGACAATCACCGTTATCCATAATGTTATTATTACAGATAATTATCAGAATAAATAAAAATAATAATAAAGTTAAAAACTGATGTTTAGTGAATAATAGTTGTCCATTATGCGTCGCAGTACACACCTATAAGCCCGTTTAATGAGAACGGGTTTTTTGTTGCCTAAAAACAACAAAAAACCCGCTATAACATCGTTATAGCGGGTTTAGTTATCTCAAAATTGCAATGAATGTTATAACAAATTAATGTTCAAACATCGCAGAGATTGACTCTTCATTGCTAATACGGCGAATTGCTTCAGCCAGCATGCCAGAAAGGGTCAATGAGCGGACTTTATTTAATGCTTTGATTTCTGCTGATAACGGAATTGTATCGCAGACAACCACTTCATCAATAACAGAGCTTTTGATGTTCTCAACAGCATTACCAGAGAAGATAGGGTGAGTCGCGTAAGCAAATACACGTTTCGCACCACGTTCTTTCAGTGCTTCAGCTGCTTTACACAATGTACCACCTGTGTCGATCATATCGTCAACAAGGATACAGTCGCGGTTAGCAACATCACCAATAATATGCATAACTTGAGAAACGTTAGCACGAGGGCGACGTTTATCAATGATAGCCATATCAGTGTCATTCAGAAGTTTAGCGATAGCACGAGCGCGAACAACACCGCCAATATCTGGAGAAACAACAATAGGGTTGTCCAAATCTTTTTGAAGCATATCTTCTAAAAGAATTGGGCTGCCGAAGACATTGTCAACCGGTACATCAAAGAACCCTTGGATTTGTTCTGCGTGTAAGTCACAGGTTAAAACACGGTCTACGCCTACACTAGATAAGAAATCCGCAACAACTTTTGCCGTAATAGGAACACGGGCTGAACGAACACGGCGATCCTGACGGGCATAACCGAAGTAAGGAATAACAGCAGTGATACGACCAGCGGAAGCTCGACGTAATGCGTCAACCATGACCACTAATTCCATTAAGTTATCATTAGTTGGTGCACAGGTTGATTGAATGATAAATACATCACCACCACGTACGTTTTCGTTGATTTGCACACTGACTTCACCGTCGCTAAAAACGACCTACAGCCGCGTCTCCTAGGCTAGTATAGAGTCGGTTGGCAACACGTTGAGCCAGTTCCGGGGTTGCGTTACCAGCAAAAAGCTTCATATCGGGCACGAGAAAAACCTCAGGCTTGCGTCCAGAGAGAGATATTGTTGACCAGTAAAGAACGTGTTTATGAACATAAGGTTTGTAAACATCATCTTACGGGTGCAATAACACAGGTATCCTTGAGCGGAATAAATGCAGAGGAGAAATGTTGACGCCTTGCGCTACAAACCCATGCACCCACTCAGGGGCGTTAATTAACACTTCACTAGCGGTAACTTGTGAGTCGAACTCACCGAACACACATGCACCTGTCCCAGTTAAGCGTGACGGTGCATATTCTAACAGCCACGAAAGCAGATATTCAACCTCACGAAAACGTTTTCTTGCGATCATTTCACAGTCATTCTCGAACGGAGCCTTTAATAATGCGCCAAGAGAGCGAATAGGAGAATTACGTTTTAATTCTGGATCTGTGAAGATTGTCGGTGTTGGAATGGAAATTCCGGGATGAGCGACCAAATACCATTGTTCTTTTGGCTCTGCGGGGGTCAAAATTTCACCAACCCCTTCGGCGAACGCTGCATGACCTTTTACAAAAACGGGCACATCTGCACCTAAGCTAACGCCTAATTCGGCTAAGATTTCATCACTTAATCCTGCTTGCCAATGGTAGTTAAGTGCAATTAATGTTGTTGCTGCGTTAGATGAACCACCACCTAAGCCACCGCCCATAGGAAGTTTTTTATCAACGTGGATATCTGCGCCGTGATATTGCAAAGCAATATTATGTTGTTGACAATAATCACGCAGCAATTTTGCCGCTTTAATAATTAAATTATCTTTATCTTCTACGCCATCAATCGGCGTTAAAATCGTTAACTGGGTATCATCACGAGGTGTAATCGTTAATGTGTCACCATAATCTAAAAACTGAAATAACGTTTGCAGATTGTGATAACCATCAGGGCGTTTCCCAGTGATGTAGAGAAAAAGATTTAATTTGGCAGGAGAAGGCCAACTTAGTGTCATTGCTGTATATCCCAGTTATCCATTTTTAATTTGATAGTGCGTTCACCCTGTTTTAATTCAAGGCGCTGTGGCAGGTTGGGGGAAGTACTTGAATCATAAGCTTGGTAAGTCACAATCCAATCGCCTTCAGGTGTAGGTAATGTCACTGATTTTAATAAATGATTAGCATCTAATTCGAAATCAGTTGCATCACCGGGTAAACCGATAAGCCAGGCACGCAGATTTTTGAGAGGAATAACCATACCTGTAAGTTGGTAGATCATTTCAGCAGGATTATCACTATAATATTTTTTACCATTATTATCAGTAACTTCAATCACACCCGGCATAACATTTAAATCGAGTTCTGTGGTGCCTAAAGGATTGGTAAGCAATAAGCGATAACGTTCGTCGGCTCTGTCTTGCCAATAGAATCGGGCATAGGTTTTACTCGTATCTTCGATATAAGCAAAAGCGCCTCGGGTTTCATATTGTGAAATATTCTTTAATGCTTGTTGGCGAGCTTGCCATTGCACATCGTGATCAGATGCCGAACCTTGCGTCTTTATCTGATTTAGATTACAGGCACTCAGCAACAACGCCGTTAGCGGGATAAGGCGCAGGAGTCGTTTGGTAGAAAAAAAGCGTGAACGCATAGCTGAGACATTCCTTTAATTCGTTATTAGTTGAAAAAAAGAGTATCATAAACCTTATGATATAACGATATTTCGTTAAATAGTGTATAGAAATCTCCTATCACTCAAGTAAGCCCTTTTATTGAATCTGTTCATCAAGTAGAATGACGGAGAAATGAAGAGTCCATACTAAATGCGCTGTTTTAGGTTTACACTAAGTCAAGTCGCGAGGCGGTATTTATTCATAACTCGATATAGTTGATATGACGTTATTAGCATTAGGTATTAATCATAAAACAGCCCCCGTTGCTTTACGTGAGAAAGTCTCTTTTTCTCCCGATACTATGGGTGATGCCTTAAATAATCTCTTACAGCAACCCGCTGTCAGAGGCGGTGTCGTGCTGTCTACTTGTAACCGTACTGAGCTCTATCTTAGTATGGAAGATAAAGAAAATAGCCATGAGCAGCTTATTCGTTGGTTATGCCAATATCACCAAATAGAGCCAAATGAACTGAAAAGCAGTGTTTATTGGCATCAAGATAATCAAGCTGTCAGTCATTTAATGCGAGTGGCAAGTGGTTTAGATTCTCTCGTATTAGGTGAACCTCAAATTTTAGGGCAAGTTAAAAAAGCCTTCGCCGATTCTCAAAGCTATCACTCGCTCTCTTCAGAGCTGGAACGTTTGTTTCAGAAATCTTTTTCAGTTGCGAAAAGAGTGAGAACAGAGACACAAATCGGTGCTAATGCTGTTTCTGTTGCTTTTGCTGCTTGTACATTAGCGCGTCAAATCTTTGAATCGTTATCTTCTTTGACTATTTTATTAGTGGGAGCAGGCGAGACAATAGAGCTAGTCGCTCGCCATCTACGTGAACATCAAGTCAAAAAAATCATTATTGCTAATCGAACAAAAGAGCGTGCACAGCGTTTAGCTAATGAAGTTGATGCCGAAGTTATTACATTATCAGAGATTGATGAATGCCTTGCACAAGCGGATATTGTCATCAGTTCTACGGCAAGCCCATTACCCATTATTGGTAAAGGTATGGTTGAAAGGGCGCTGAAAAAACGTCGTAATCAGCCAATGTTGCTGGTGGATATTGCTGTTCCTCGTGATATTGAGCAAGATGTTGAAAAGCTGAATAACGTTTATCTTTATAGCGTTGATGATTTAGAAGCGATCATTCAACACAATCGTGAACAACGCCAAGCTGCAGCAATTCAAGCAGAACATATTGTCCAGCAAGAAAGCGGGCAATTTATGGATTGGTTACGGGCACAAGGTGCTGTGGGAGCCATTCGAGAATATCGAGACAGTGCTGAATGTTTACGTGCAGAAATGACAGAAAAAGCCATCACATTGATACAAAATGGAGCGGATGCAGAAAAAGTTATCCAACAACTCTCTCATCAATTGATGAACCGTCTTATTCACACACCAACAAAATCTCTTCAACAGGCTGCCAGTGATGGTGATATTGAACGCCTGAATCTATTACGTGAAAGTTTGGGTATTACCCATAATTAACTTTGTCTAACAGGATCTTAATCTACGAATGAAGCCTTCTATTGTCGCTAAGTTGGAAGCTCTACAAGAGCGTTATGAAGAAATTCAGGCTCTTCTGTCAGAAGCCGATGTTATTGCCTCTCAGGAGCGTTTTCGTGCGCTTTCAAAAGAATACTCTCAATTAACTGACGTCACGGCTTGTTTTAGCCAATGGCGAAAAGTGCAAGACGACATCGAAACAGCAGAAATGATGCTTGATGATCCTGAAATGAAAGAGATGGCACATGAAGAGCTAAAAGAAGCACAAGCATTAAACGATGATTTAGAGCAGCAGCTACAAGTGCTGTTATTGCCTAAAGATCCTGATGATGAATTTAACTGTTTTCTTGAGATCCGTGCGGGAACAGGCGGAGATGAAGCTGCATTATTTGCAGGTGATTTATTCCGTATGTATAGCCGTTATGCAGAATCACGTCGCTGGCGTATTGAAGTCATGAATGCTAACGAAGGTGAGCATGGTGGCTATAAAGAAGTCATTGCCAAAGTCGTTGGTGATGGCGCTTATGGTGTATTGAAATTTGAATCAGGCGGTCACCGTGTTCAACGTGTACCAGAAACCGAATCTCAAGGTCGTATTCATACGTCTGCTTGTACAGTTGCTGTATTAGCGGAAGTGCCAGAAGCGGAATTGCCTGAAATCAGTCCAAGTGACTTACGTATTGATACATTCCGTTCTTCTGGGGCGGGTGGTCAGCACGTTAATACAACCGACTCTGCTATCCGTATTACACATATTCCAACAGGAATTGTGGTGGAATGTCAGGATGAACGTTCACAGCATAAAAATAAAGCCAAAGCGATGTCCGTATTAGGTGCGCGTATTCGTGCGGCTGAAATACAAAAACGTCAAGAAGCGGAAGCTTCTGAACGTCGTAACTTATTAGGCTCTGGTGACCGTTCTGACCGAATTAGAACATACAACTTTCCACAAGGTCGCGTCACTGATCACCGTATCAACCTTACATTTTATCGCTTAGATGAAGTGATGGAAGGAAAATTAGATCCATTAATTCAGCCTATTGTGACCGAATATCAAGCGGATCAGCTTTCTGCACTTTCTGAGTTAAATTAATGAATTATGAACAATGGCTGCGTGAAGCAGCCTTGCAATTAATTGAAAGTGACAGCCCTAAACGTGATGCTGAAATTCTACTTGGGTACGTTACACAACGTACCCGCACTTATTTAATTGCTTTTAATGAAACCGTACTTTCGTCAGACGAATTAGCGCAATTATCACAATTACTTACTCGACGTATTAAAGGTGAACCTATTGCCTATTTAGTTGGTGAAAGAGAATTTTGGTCACTTCCTTTAAAAGTCTCACCTGCAACATTAATTCCCCGCCCAGATACAGAATGCCTTGTTGAAAAAGCATTAGAAAAACTGCCTTCAGAGCCAACTTGTATTCTTGATTTAGGAACAGGAACAGGGGCTATTGCGTTAGCAATGGCATCAGAACGCCCAGATTGCTCTATCATTGGTGTCGATTTTCAAGCTGAAGCGGTGGCGTTAGCGCAAGAGAATGCGACTCGCTTAGCATTAAACAACACAGAATTTATGGAAAGTTGCTGGTTTAGTTCACTCTCTGGGTATCAATTTGGTATGATAATTAGTAATCCTCCTTATATAGATGAAAATGATGAGCATATTCATCAGGGGGATGTTCGTTTTGAACCTTTAACCGCGTTAGTTGCTGGTAATAACGGTTTTGCTGATATCGAGATTATCATTGAAACTGCTCGTCAGTTTTTAACGGATAATGGCTGGGTATTGCTGGAGCATGGCTGGCAACAGGGTGAAGGTGTACGTAATATTTTTATTGATAAGGGTTACTGCTGTGTGGAAACTTTCCACGATTATGGCGGTAATGAGCGAGTGACAGTAGGTCGTTGGAATTATGATAGAAACCATAGCTGATTACGAATTTAATAAAGCTCCTTTAGTTAAGGGCATGATCCTTATCTCTCAGGCTATTCGACCTGATTTTCCAACTACTTCTGTTGGTTATCAACTGGCACAGTTAGTTGAACAAGCAGAAGCTGAAATTCCTAAGCAAGGAAACGTCAAAGAGCAGATAGATGCACTGCTAAAATTGTTTTATAAGCAGTGGCATTTTAGTGGTGCAAGTGGCAAATATTGCCTTTCTGATACTTTATGGTTAGATAAAGTATTAGCGACACATGTAGGTTCTCCTGTTTCACTAGGTTCGATTCTTATTTATATTGCACAAGCGTTAAACCTGCCGTTAGCTCCCGTTATTTTTCCTACACAACTTATCATCAGAATAGATGTTCCCAATGAAAAAAACGTTATTTTTAAACCCAATAAATGGTGAATATCTCTCACAACATACCCTAGAAGTTTGGTTAAAAGGGAATGTAGGAAGTAATTCGGTGTTATTAGATGCCGATTTAGAAGAATCAGAATACAGCTCTATTATTCGTAAGCTTTTAGATACTTTAAAAGTGTCTTTGATGGAAGAAAAGAATATGGAACAAGCATTGAAAGCCAGTGAAACGGTATTGATGTTTGATCCTGAAGATCCCTATGAGATACGTGATCGTGGGCTTATTTTTGCTCAGTTAGAGTGTCATCATGTGGCAATTTCTGACCTTAACTATTTTGTTGAGCAATGCCCCGAAGATCCAATTTCAGAAATGATCAAAATTCAAATTCATTCGATAGAGCAACATCCAGTTGTTTTTACATTAAAAAGTTTTACGCAACGTACTCGATGTACATTACAAACAATATAGGGATAAATATGCAACATAAAGTGGTGAATATTGGTGATATCAAGGTAGCAAATAACCTGCCATTTGTACTTTTTGGTGGCATGAATGTATTAGAATCGCGCGATTTAGCCATGCGTATTTGCGAGCATTACGTTACTGTAACTCAAAAACTGAATATTCCTTATGTATTCAAAGCTTCTTTCGATAAAGCAAACCGTTCTTCAATCCACTCTTACCGTGGTCCAGGTTTAGAAGAAGGGATGAAAATTTTCCAAGAGTTAAAAGAGACTTTTGGCGTTAAAATTATTACGGATGTTCATGAAGCCGCGCAAGCCCAACCTGTATCAGAAGTTGTTGATGTCATCCAGCTACCTGCATTTTTAGCACGTCAAACTGATCTTGTTGAAGCAATGGCAAAAACAGGTGCTGTGATCAACGTAAAAAAACCGCAGTTTGTAAGCCCAGGACAAATGGGAAATATTGTCGACAAATTTAAAGAAGGCGGTAACGATCAAGTTATTCTATGCGATCGCGGCAGCAATTTTGGTTACGATAACTTAGTTGTTGATATGTTAGGCTTCCATGTCATGATGCAAGCTTCTCAAGGTGCACCCGTTATTTTTGACGTTACGCACTCACTACAATGCCGCGACCCATTTGGTGCTGCATCAGGTGGACGTCGTGCACAAGTTGCAGAATTAGCTCGTGCAGGTATGGCTGTCGGTCTTGCAGGATTATTCCTTGAAGCGCATCCAGATCCCGATAATGCACTTTGTGATGGCCCATCAGCATTACCACTTGCGAAATTAGAGCCTTTCTTAGCTCAAATTAAAGCGATTGATGAAGTGGTAAAAAATTTCCCAGAGTTAGATACCAGTAAATAAAATGTGTTATGCAGCTGCATACCGTTGTTAATATGTTCGGCGCTGATCTTCAGCGCGTTATCACGAAAAAATCCATAAAATCACCCTTCATGGCGGTTTCAACTGTCCAAATAGAGATGGTACATTGGGGCGGGGAGGCTGTACTTTCTGTAATGTCTCTTCTTTTGCTGATGAGCAAACGCAATATCACTCCATTGAAGAGCAAGTGGCATTACAAGCTAAAAATATTAACCGCGCACGTCGTTATCTTGCTTATTTTCAAGCCTATACCAGTACTTATGCCGAAGTAGAATATTTACGCACGTTATATGAAACCGCGTTGTTACAAGCAGATATGGTCGGGTTGTGTGTAGGAACTCGACCAGATTGTGTCCCCATTAGTGTGTTGGATTTATTGCAAGGTTATCATGATCAAGGCTATGAAGTATGGTTGGAGCTCGGTTTACAAACGGCTCATGATAAAACATTGAAGCACATTAATCGTGGACATGATTTTCAATGCTACCAAGCGACGACGCGTGAAGCTCGTCGGCGAGGTTTAAAGGTATGTACACATCTTATTGTTGGGTTACCACGTGAAGATCATCAGCTTAATATGCAAACTTTAGAACGTGTTGTAGCTACGGGTACTGATGGACTTAAATTACACCCTTTGCATATTGTTGAAGGGAGCACGATAGCAAAAGCATGGAAAGCAGGGCGTGTTAATGCATTGACGCAGGAACAGTATGTTTATACTGCGGGTGAGATGATCCGCCATACACCTCCTGAAATGATCTACCATCGTGTGTGTGCTAGTGCCAGAAAACCCACTTTGTTAGCGCCTGACTGGTGTGAAAACCATTGGCTGGGTATGAATGCACTTTATCAAGATTTATTAAAAAAGGGTGTGCAAGGAAGTGGAATTGGTAAGGCGTTTATTCCTTATTAAGTGAATTATTTCTTATATTAACAATAAAGGTTGAAGTTAATCATTTATCAAATTAACGCTTAGAATTAAAAACGCCTTTAACTTTTATTTAATATTAATTAAAGGCGTTAATTTTTTTCTCTGAAAAATCTAAACCACTACTGAATTAATTCCAAATCATCCAGTGCCTTTTGCAATGAAGGATAGAAACTCAGTGTACTTTCAATCGGTGTCACTTTTGCTCTTGCCAACGTTTTTAAGGGTTGAAAAGGAATATCACACACAATCACATGAGTATCGTCTTTAACATCAGTAACGAAATGCTGGAACGCATGTAATCCCCCTGCATCTAATACAGGAACAGCATCCCATTGCATAATCACGGTTTTGTAACCTTTACTGCGTTCACGTAGTTCATTAAAGATACGTTCAGCGGCGGCAAAGAATAATGGGCCATTAACACGCACAACTAATAACTGCTTATCATCATCAGTATAAGGGGATTCTGTTATTTTGGTCATATTAGCAATACGACGCATAAATAACAGTGAAGCCAACACAATACCGATAGTAATTGCAATAACCATATCAAAGAGAACGGTAAGCGATAAACATAATACTAAGACAATAATATCGTCTTTAGGGGCGTGTCGAATAAGATCAATCACTTTACGTGCTTCGCTCATATTCCATGCAACAATTAACAGCAGTGCAGACATTGCAGCTAAAGGTAAATACGAAAGAAAGGGAGCTAATACAAGTAAAGTCAGTAATACTAGCAATGAGTGAACAATGGCAGAAACGGGCGATGTTGCACCCGCACGCACGTTAGCTGCTGAACGCGCAATGGCCGCAGTTGCTGTAATACCACCAAAGAAAGGTGCGACTATATTACCAACCCCTTGTCCCACTAATTCACCATTAGAGTGATGTTTTTTGCCTGTCATGCCATCAAGGACAACTGCACATAACAACGATTCAATGGCACCTAACATTGCCATTGAAAAGGCAGCGGGTAATAACGCAGAGACGGTGCTCCAATTTAATTCAAGTGATGTACCTGAGCTTGGTAAATTCCAAGGTAAAACAAACTGAGGCAGTATAGGCGGAATTCCTTGTCCTGTTGTTCCATTAGGAAGGGTATAGCTAAATTGTGAGCCAATTGTCGCAACATCATGACCGAACATATTCACAATACCCATTACCGCAGTCCCTGCGATTAAAGCAGGTAAGTGACCAGGTAAACGTAAATTCAGCTTAGGCCAATAAATTAAAACAAATAGGGTTGTCAAACCAATCAGCGTATCACCAATATGAATAGTCGGTAATGCAGAGCCTAGGGCAATAACTTTATCAATATAGGTTTCTGGGACATGTGCTAATTCAAGACCAAAAAAAATCTTTTTACTTGCATTGTGGCGATTGTAATAGCAATCCCTGATGTAAAACCGAGAGTAACAGAAACGGGAATATACTCAATGAGCTTACCAAAGCGCGCTAATCCCATAACCACTAAGATCACGCCAGACATAAGCGTAGCAATTAGTAAGCCACTCAAACCAAATTGTTGTGATACAGGATAAAGGATCACAACAAAAGCGGCAGTAGGGCCTGAAACGCTGTATCGAGAGCCACCAGAAACAGCAATAACGATACCGGCAATAGCTGCGGTATAAAGACCGTATTGCGGAGGAACACCGCTACCAATAGCCAAAGCCATGGCTAGAGGTATCGCGATAATACCCACGGTGATCCCTGCAATAATATCTTTTAATAAACGCGCAAAAGAGTAAGGCTCTTTTACACATGCATCAATAAATGCACTAAAGGGGCGAACCCTGTTAACTTTATGAGTTTTCATTTAGGATCAAACCAAAATAAGAAGTCAGATGCCGAATAACGGCGATAAGGAAAAGAAAGGATATCGCTTTTATTCGCTGATAATAATGTGATATATCAAATTATTAATGTATATCTTAAAGCTTAGCAAAAATAAAATCAATTAAACTAATAAG
>NZ_MIIZ01001243.1:0-450 GCF_001743005.1 Shigella sp. FC1967
AGATTGAACGCTGGCGGCAGGCCTAACACATGCAAGTCGGGCGGTAACAGGAGAAAGCTTGCTTTCTTGCTGACGAGCGGCGGACGGGTGAGTAATGTATGGGGATCTGCCCGATAGAGGGGGATAACTACTGGAAACGGTGGCTAATACCGCATGACGTCTACGGACCAAAGCAGGGGGCTCTTCGGACCTTGCGCTATCGGATGAACCCATATGGGATTAGCTAGTAGGTGGGGTAATGGCTCACCTAGGCGACGATCTCTAGCTGGTCTGAGAGGATGATCAGCCACACTGGGACTGAGACACGGCCCAGACTCCTACGGGAGGCAGCAGTGGGGAATATTGCACAATGGGCGCAAGCCTGATGCAGCCATGCCGCGTGTATGAAGAAGGCCTTAGGGTTGTAAAGTACTTTCAGCGGGGAGGAAGGTGATAAGGTTAATACCCTTA
>NZ_MIIZ01001244.1:0-449 GCF_001743005.1 Shigella sp. FC1967
AAAAAAAATGAAAATAAAACCGAATAATGTAATGGATAATGCTGATGGAATATATAAAGAAAGAGGAAACTGACGGGTAAGAACAAAACAAAGAAAAAAGAAAAGAATAGTTATTAAACTTTGCTTTTTTATTTTTAAAGTATTATTTTCCATCTATCTTACCTGTTTTACCAAATACACCATCCCTTAATGCTAAGCAAACGTTACCTAGTCGCTTAATTCTTCCTTTAAAAAAATATTAAGCTTAAGAAAAATAGATGCTGGTAAGATAATAAAATTTCTTAATTTCCAATATAAAGGTACATAGGGTCTTCTAATGATCAAATTTGATTTGATTACTATAAAGGATTAAAAAAAATGAAAATAAAACCGAATAATGTAATGGATAATGCTGATGGAATATATAAAGAAAGAGGAAACTGACGGGTAAGAACAAAACAAAGAAAAAA
>NZ_MIIZ01001245.1:0-449 GCF_001743005.1 Shigella sp. FC1967
TAAGGGTATTAACCTTATCACCTTCCTCCCCGCTGAAAGTACTTTACAACCCTAAGGCCTTCTTCATACACGCGGCATGGCTGCATCAGGCTTGCGCCCATTGTGCAATATTCCCCACTGCTGCCTCCCGTAGGAGTCTGGGCCGTGTCTCAGTCCCAGTGTGGCTGATCATCCTCTCAGACCAGCTAGAGATCGTCGCCTAGGTGAGCCGTTACCCCACCTACTAGCTAATCCCATATGGGTTCATCCGATAGCGCAAGGTCCGAAGAGCCCTGCTTTGGTCCGTAGACGTCATGCGGTATTAGCCACCGTTTCCAGTAGTTATCCCCCTCTATCGGGCAGATCCCCACTACATTACTCACCCGTCCGCCGCTCGTCAGCAAGAAAGCAAGCTTTCTCCTGTTACCGCCCGACTTGCATGTGTTAGGCCTGCCGCCAGCGTTCAATCT
>NZ_MIIZ01001247.1:0-447 GCF_001743005.1 Shigella sp. FC1967
CGGGTACACCAAGGCCCGGTCGGCTTTGGTGTACCTCCAACCAATTTTGGAGGCACTATGTCTAATTCAAATTTCGGCTTTCTAGCTCTGGCCTTGCGCAACGCCTGATCAAACGCTGGTCACTGATGCACTCTGTTCAACCGGAGTCTGTGTTGGAACACAGCGCTGTTGTTACCCTGCTTTCCTACCTGGCTGGCAATATTGCCATTCAGCAAGGGAAGTCGGTGGATCTGGCAGTCATGCTTGCTCATGCTTCGTTGCATGATGCAGCCGAGGTTCTCTGTTCGGATGTTGTAACACCGGTCAAGAAAGCAAACGCTGTTTTGCAGCGTGAGTTTGAACGACTGGAAAAGGCCGCAGAGGACAAACTCATCCAGACTCTTCCCGAAGAACTCCAGGATGCAGTCGCCATAGCCTTCGCTCCCGGTGGCTATGAACAATCACTGG
>NZ_MIIZ01001248.1:0-447 GCF_001743005.1 Shigella sp. FC1967
GGATATTATCATTAACTGAATACATAGGTTAATGAGGCGAACCGGGAGAACTGAAACATCTCAGTACCCCCGAGGAAAAGAAATCAACCGAGATTCCCCCTAGTAGCGGCGAGCGAACGGGGAGCAGCCCAGAGTCTTAATCAATAGCAGCATCAGGAGAACGGTCTGGAAAGTCCGGCAGTAAAGGGTGATAGCCCCCGTATCCGAAGATGCTGTTATTGTGAACTCGACGAGTAGGGCGGGACACGTGTTATCCTGTCTGAATATGGGGGGGACCATCCTCCAAGGCTAAATACTCCTGATTGACCGATAGTGAACCAGTACCGTGAGGGAAAGGCGAAAAAGAACCCCCGGCGAGGGGAGTGAAAAAAGAACCTGAAACCGTGTACGTACAAGCAGTAGGAGCCTCTTTATGGGGTGACTGCGTACCTTTTGTATAATGGGTCA
>NZ_MIIZ01001249.1:0-447 GCF_001743005.1 Shigella sp. FC1967
GGTTTCTACCCAACCATTCTGCCGTTCTTCTGGAAAACCGGGAGGCGCATTCAACGTCTTTTCAGGAATAGGGTTAGGCAAGCGCCAAATTTCTTGGGGCTCGGGTAACGGAAGTGGCGGTGTGGTATAGCCCACCTCCCCCCCATCATGGATAAGGGTCTCTTGACGCCCATTATTTAAACTGAATTTAACAGTTTGAAAAGCATCACTGGGGTTTGAGGGGATATATTCTGCGGTATTCCCTGCCATATCCCAATGAAATTCTCCATCAATATCGGGATCTGAAAATGACGCAGTACCATCTTCATGACGTGTAGCAAATCGGACTCTGACATGATTAAGTCCACTGGCCTCATTGACGATATAGCCGGCGACTTTATTGGCATATGCCGTATTTTCATTTTCAACAATCCGAAATCGCACACCTGTGATGACGGTACTTTTTTT
>NZ_MIIZ01001250.1:0-446 GCF_001743005.1 Shigella sp. FC1967
ACTGAAACTGATCAAATAAAGAGATTGAAAGCAAGTAGTACTATCATGTCAGTAAGAGATGTTTTCTCTATACATTTGAGTGAATCGGGTGCAGAAACCAACACAATCTAAGCCTGAGTCAGAAAATATTCAATCCGATGAAGTTCAATTTTAGTCAAAAAACTGAGAAAGGTAACTTGTGGTTAGCCGCGTTTAATGAAGATTTTGGCCCCATTATGCAGAAAAAAACGGGCAGACCAGCAGGCATAATTAATGTTGATCTTTTAGATAATACCAAGAAGGTGCTAGAAAATTTAAGTTCTGACAAAGGTAAAACAATTGATTTAACGCCTTTTAAAGTGATTGAGACTGAAACTGATCAAATAAAGAGATTGAAAGCAAGTAGTACTATCATGTCAGTAAGAGATGTTTTCTCTATACATTTGAGTGAATCGGGTGCAGAAACC
>NZ_MIIZ01001251.1:0-446 GCF_001743005.1 Shigella sp. FC1967
TGTCTAAAGAAAAATTTGAACGTTCAAAACCGCACGTTAACGTTGGTACTATCGGCCACGTTGACCACGGTAAAACAACTCTGACTGCTGCAATCACTACAGTTTTAGCTAAAACTTACGGTGGTGCTGCTCGTGCATTCGATCAAATCGATAATGCGCCAGAAGAAAAAGCGCGTGGTATCACCATTTCTACTTCACACGTAGAATACGATACTCCAACTCGCCACTACGCACACGTAGACTGCCCAGGCCACGCCGACTATGTTAAAAACATGATCACGGGTGCTGCGCAAATGGACGGCGCTATTCTGGTAGTAGCAGCAACTGATGGTCCAATGCCACAAACTCGTGAGCACATCCTGTTAGGTCGTCAGGTTGGTGTTCCTTACATCATCGTATTCCTGAACAAATGTGACATGGTAGATGATGAAGAACTGTTAGAATTA
>NZ_MIIZ01001252.1:0-442 GCF_001743005.1 Shigella sp. FC1967
TTCAGCCTGTTCTGGTGTAGGGTAGATGCGTACTTTTGTTGCTCTTAACATCATCAGCGCTCATTGATATAATGTTTTTATTTTAACATGTTAGGGAAATATATCAATTGAGTAATCATAATGATTTACTGGCGGAATTCCTCAGAAAGCGGCACAGTGTCAGTAAACTGGTCGTGCATCTGATCTTTACGACAAAGTATCGACGTAAGCTATTTGACGGACAGATGCTCGCTCAACTGCGTGATGCATTTGACTCCGCTGCGGCAAAACTTGAATGCGAAATTATTGAGATGGACGGAGAGCCTGACCATGTGCATCTGCTGGTTGCTTACCCGCCAAAACTAGCGGTCAGTGTGATGGTCAACAATCTGAAATCAGTATCGTCGCGCCTGTTGCGCCAGCAAAACACACATTTACGGACGCAAAGTAAAACGGGACTTTT